>JAACEL010000012.1 GCA_011682535.1 Nitrospiraceae bacterium
CGCAAGCGCGTCGAAATTGGGCGTGCGCACGTCGGGATTGCCCGCATAGCCCAGACAGTCCCAGCGATGCTCATCGGAGAGCACGAATATGATGTTGGGGCGGCTCATCCTGAAGTCCACCGAACGTTGCATTTTGGAAACCTGAACGCGCACCGCGGCAGCCCCCGGGGAAAAGGCGGCCCGGCCCCGTCAGGTTACAGCGCAATACGCCGAAACTCTACTTGGGTACGCGAACGGGTTTGCCGGTCGCCGCGGACTTCCAGGCCGCCTCAGTGACTTCGATCGTGCGCAGCCCGCACTCGGGCGGAGTCTGAGGCACATCTTTACCGAGGATGCTGTCCACGAAGTTGGCGTCGGGATCTTTGGTGTACTTGGGGAGCTTGATCTTGACCTGCTTGCCCAGAGCGTCCTGTTGCACAAGGGTTTCCGTGCCAGCCTGGCGCAGGTAAAAGGCGCCCTTGGTTCCGACGATGGTGTGATCCTCATACCATCCAGGCGCATTGCCGATAATCGACATGCTGCCCAGCGCGCCGTTCTCGAATTTCATGGCGAGGGTCGAGTTGATGTCGACCTCCGTCTTGAAGTTGTCGGCCTTGGCGAACACCTCGCTCACCTTAAGCCCCGTCACCCACATGACGATGTCGACAAGATGGCTGCCGGAGTCATTAAGTTGGCCACCGCCCGACAGGGCGAGTTTCTGGCGCCAGGTGCCCTTGGTGGCCCGCAGCCACTCCTGGCTCTGGATCGCCTGGACGTACTGGATCTTACCCAGGGCGCCCTTGGCAATCTGGTCGCGCATGTAGCGGAACTGGGGATCGAAATGGCGCTGATAAGAAAGCATCAACACCCGCTTGGCCTTCTTGGCGCGCTTGATTAGAGCCTTGGCGCGGCGGATGGTGCACACCATCGGCTTCTCGGTCAACACGTGAAGCCCCTTATCCAGCGAGGTGCAGATCTGCTCATAGTGCAACGTGTGCGGCGTTAGAACGAGCACACCGTCAAGCGCTTCGTTGCGCAGCATGTCGCGATAGTCTTTGTAGACGGGCAGCGCTTTCGAGTCCTCGAAACGCGCGTGGAATCGGGCCAGCGTCTTGGAATCCGGCTCGATCAGCGCCACCACCTTGGCCTTCCTCGTCTTGTGCAGCCTCTCGTAATGTCCCAATGAAATGCCGCCGGCGCCGATGAAACCAATGCGTAGCTTACTCGCCATGATACGCTCTCCTTACACTCAAACCGCACACGATTACGAACCGTTGGATAGCCTCTTCGCGCGCATGGTAGCAGTGAGTGCCCGGCAAGTCAACGGGCGGGCGGGCGGATCGGGCGGGCGGATCGAGCCCGCATTGCCGGTTAACTCCGCCGTGGCGCGCGGGGCAAGCTCAGCCTCGCTATTGAACCAGACACGACGCTCCCCCATCGGGTGTCAACGCGGTTGAGCGTAACCGTCGCTTGCCCGGGTACTTCGGGCGCGCCACAATACACCACCCGGCGTTCGGGGTCGAGCCACCCGAAGGCGCCTATCGGCCCCGAAAGATCTGGATG
The DNA here is from genome assembly GCA_011682535.1 of Nitrospiraceae bacterium. Taxonomy (GTDB): domain Bacteria; phylum Hydrogenedentota; class Hydrogenedentia; order Hydrogenedentales; family SLHB01; genus JAACEL01. Next base: position 1,543 of record JAACEL010000012.1, read on the forward strand.
AGTCCTGTCAACGTGAGGAGTGCCAGGGAGCCGAGGGAGACGGCCGCGCCCGCCATGAACGAGCGGGGGCGGTAGCGGAACACGATCTTGTGTTCACCGGCGGGCGTGGCGATGCCGCGAAAGATGCCATTGGCCTGCAGGATGGGCGCCGGCGCGCCATCGAGCGTGGCCTCCCACCCCGGACTGAACGTGTCGGCGAGTACTACGACGCCGGGCTTGTATGAGGTGAGACGCACCGTAACGCGTTCGGGGGAGTCGTCGGCGAGTTCGCAGGCCACGAGTTCTTCACTGGACGCCGCGGCCGCATCGCCGGGCGCATCTTCCTCGGTGCGCGGCGCGCCGACGACGGAGACAAGGTCCGAGTAACCTGGCGAATCGCGATCGATCGCGCATTCTCGCGCCGGGTCGAAAGCGGCGCCGGACAAGACATCGGCGGCCGCGGCCACGCCCTCCACCATACGCCAGGCGGGTACCCAGTAGGCGCGCGGCAGCGCTTCTTCGTTGAGCAGGACGCGCGCGCCGCCTTCGGTGGCCAGTGCACGCAGGACCGGACCTCGTTCGGGCCACACGCCTTCGTCGAGGCCGCCTTCCGCGGTGGCCAATACGACGCGCGCCGCCATGTAGTTCAGCAACCGTGGGTCGGCGGCCTCCGGAAACACGGCCGCGTGGCCACTGTCGCGCTCGACGGCCGAAGCCGCGTCCGGACCGAGGCGCCGCCACCACACGGCTTGGGCTTTGGTGAGCGGCTGGCGGCCGTCGGCGGCGCGTAGCGTAGGGAACAGCATGCCCACGTTGGCCGGAAGGCCAAAATCCAGCGGAGAAGCCGACACGATGACGCGTCCGTCCAGTGCTTGTTCCTCGGCGGCGCTGAGTGCGGCGGCGTTCTCCTTATAGCACGCGGGGGCCTCCATATACGGATGGCGGTAAACGCTGACGCTGGCAGCCGTGAGATCGACGAACAACAGCCCCGCCAGCGCAAGTGCGCACGTCACCGACATCCATCGGGTGCGAACGATCAAGACAATCAGCAGCAGTGCGGCGAGCGCAACGAGCCGGCCGCGCGGTTCGGACACGGAAATGTAGAACAGGCCCGCGCCGGAGGCTATCACCAGAAATGCCGGCAGCCATACGCGCCGCCGGGGCACGCCCTCGGGCGGCACGAGCAAGCGGTCGAGCCCCAGCGCGATCAACAGCGCAAGACTGAGCAGCCCAGGATACACGAAATAGGCGTTGGGGAAGGCGATGGGAAGGCGGAGGGCTTCACCAGCAGCCATGAACAAGGCGAGTGTACCCGCGAACAAAAACAGGAAGGCTTCACGGCGGCTGGTGCGATGGAAGAGCGCCGCCGGGACCAACGGCAACACCAGGGCGCCCAGATAGCCTATGCGCGGCAGCGCCCCAGGTCTGGGCACCAGTATTTGGGCGAACAGTTCGCGGATCGAACCGGGGATCTCGCCAGCCACTTCCAGAGGCAACAATGTCGGGAGGGGCGCGTCAAGCGACCACGCCCACATGAGCGCGGGCGCCCACTGAACCGCCGACACCGCGGCGGCCACCACCGCCATCACGACGAAACCTTCGCAACGCCGGAAAAGATTGGGGCACTGGCCCCGGCCGGGAAACGCCACGACGAATCCGGCGTACACCATGGCCAACATCAACATCGCCACCACGAGGCCCTGGGCACCGGACAACAGAAGCAGCCCCCCCGCCACGCCGCCGAACGCGGCTTGGCGCAGACGGAACGTGCGCGCGTACTCGTGAATCCCCAGCAACAGCAGCGGTGTCCAGACGAGCGCATTGGCCAGCGCGGGACGCGATATGGCCGCGGCCGATGCGCCGCTGAACGCGTACGCGACCCCGCCGACGAGCGCGGCGACGTGCCCCGCCCCGAATGACCGCGCCAGCAACACGAAGAACAGCCCCATCAACGACAGACAGATGAACGCGTGCAGCACAAGTGCGCGATTGGTGGGCGCGAGGGCAAACACGAGGTTGAGCGGCTGAAACAGTCCGGACGCGGGATCGGCCTGAAAGGGCACGCCGCACAACTGCTTCGGATTCCACAACGGCACTTCGCCCGCCCGCACACGCCCGAAACCGTAGTGGAACGTGGGATAGGTGTCCTGGTAGAGGCTCACGTTCTCGTAGGCCTCGGCAAACTCACCGCCCTTGACCTCGAGCCGCAACCAAAACGCGGGCGCGGCCGCCACGAACACGACCGCCACGGCAAAGGCCGCCCGCACCGAGAAGCGCGGGCCCGACGCGACAACGACGCCCTCCGGGCCCCGCTCTTTCACTTCAACAACTCGCTCACCCGTACGCGCCGCTTCTGTTTCGCGGCGCGGACGACCGCGTAGGTCGTGGCGAGACTGTTGAGGTTACGCCGTCCGCTGGTCTCCGGCTCGATGCCATCGTCGAGGGCCTTACCGAACGCCTCGAGCAAATAGGCCTGATACTGCCTGGCCATTTTGACCATGGGCACCTTTCGCTTGCGCTCGGGAGAAGTCGAGAACGCCACCTCGTCCTGTTGCCAGAGGAGCACGCCGCCACTGCCCTCGATGCGCCAGTCGGCGTTCCACGAGGTTTCCCACCCGGTGGACACCCAGCTTGCGAAGTAGTTCACGCACACGCCGGCATTCAACTCCAACTGCGCCATGATGGTGGCGTCGCCTTTGTTCCAGTTCCAGGGCGCGTCGATGCTGGTGGCCTGGACCGCGCGCACGTCGCTGCCGAAGATGCACCGCACCAGGTCGAAGTGGTGGATCGACATGTCGAGCACGAGCGGATACGCCATTTCTTCGCGGAACCCGCCGAACTTGGGGCCCTTATGAAAGCTCACGCCGACGTAGCCCACATCGCCCAATTTGCCTTTCTCTACGAACCGTTTTACCGTCTGAGCGCCAGGCTGGTAGCGATAGCTTTGCGCCACCATATAGGTGCGGCCGCATTGCTTGGCCCGCGCGACAATGGCCTTGGCGTTGCGGATATTGTCGGCCAAGGGCTTCTCCGACAGGACGTGCAAGCCCTGGTCGAAGGCCGCGCAGCATACGCCCTTGCGGAACTGCTGCGGCGTGACGTCGAGCAGCGCGTCGGCCTCGACACTTTTCAGCGCCTTCTTCAGATCCGTGAAGCACAGGCTCTTGGGAATGCCATGGCGCGCGGCCGCGGCGGCCAAGGGCTTCTTGCTGGTGTCGACATAGGCCGCCGCTTCCCATTGCTTCGAGGCCGCCACACAGTCCGTCCAACCGCGGCCCATGCCGCCCACACCCACTTGGATGATCCGCTTCATCGTTGCAAATTCCTTTCCCGCGGACGCGCGTGCGTCCGCATGTTATACCTCCCCAATCCCGTGGGCCGCGTGTCAGTTCCGCCGCTCGACGACGAAACCGGCCAGCGCACGGAAATCGCCGGCTTCCGATCCGAATACATCCAGCGATTCCACCGCCGCCACGACGGCCTCGTTCGCCAGTTCCCGGGCGCGATCGAGTCCGACCAAGGCCGGGTAGGTCGATTTCTCGTTGGCCTCGTCGCTGCCGATGGGCTTGCCCAGTTCTTGCTCGTCGCCCACGACATCGAGGATGTCGTCGGCGATCTGGAAAGCGAGCCCCACGTGCTCGCCGTAGCGTGTCAGTGCGTCGAGCGCTTCCTCGGACGCGCCGGCCAGCAGGGCCCCGCCGCGCACGGAGACGCGAATCAGCGCGCCGGTCTTGAACGCGTGGAGCTTGCGCAGGGCGTCCAGTTCAATGGCCTTTCCCTCACTGTCGAGGTCGATGGCCTGGCCGCCCACCATGCCGGCCACGCCGGCCGCACGCGCGACTTCCCGGATCACGCTCGCGTCGCCGCTGTCGGCAAGCACGTCGAACGCCATCGTCAACAGCGCGTCGCCCGCCAGGATAGCGCGCGCCTCGCCGCACACTTTGTGCAACGTGGGCTTGCCCCGGCGCAGGTCGTCGTCGTCCATCGCGGGGAGGTCGTCGTGAATCAGCGAGTACGTGTGAATCATCTCGATCGCGCAGGCCACGGGCAGGGCGCAGGCCCCGTCGCCCGACACGATCTCGGCGGCCCCAAGCGCCAAGGCGGGCCGCAGCCGCTTACCGCCCGCGAACAGGCTGTACCGCATGTCCTCCACCAAGCCGCGGGGGGCATCCGTCCAACGGTCCATGTAGACGGCGAGCGCCTGTTCGGTCCGTTCCCCGTGCCGTGTAAGGAACTCCGAGACTGACATCAGAACAGAAGATCTCCCTCGTCGTCGTCATCCGCGGACTCCGGTTCGGAAACGGGGGCGTCGTTCCCCTCGTCTTCGCCGCCGAAGGGCTCCGCCACGATGTTGCCCTTCGCGTCCTTGGTGAGCATCTCGATCTTCTTCTCGGCGGCAGCGAGGGCCTTCTCGCAGCGCCGGGCCAGCTTAATGCCCTCCTCGAAGCGTTTGAGGGCGTCGTCGAGCGATAACCCGCCCGTCTCCAGGGCTTCCACAACCCGCTCGAGCTTTTCCAGATCGTTCTCGAATTTCGGTTCAGCCATCAGCGCTTTCCTCTATGGTCTCGACGGCGGCCGTCACGCCGCCTTTCCCTAGTGTCACCAGGATCCTGTCGCCCGCGCTCAGTTCGGCCGCCTCCCGCACGAGGGCACGTTCCGGGAGCTTGCGCGCAATGGCGTAACCGCGCGACAGAATGGCCACGGGACTGAGCGCGTCGAGCTGTGCCAGCAAGGGGCGCAGCCGTGCGCGAAATCCTTCAACCAGCCCGGCGCCCGTCTGGCCGAGCCGCGCGCGCATGGCGCCAAGACGCTCCTCGGCCCGGCGCAGTTGGTGGGCCGGCGACAACAGCATCACCGCCCGGTTCGCGCGCTCGAGCCGGTGGCGGCTGGTGCGGGCCTGTTCGGCAACCGCGGCCTCGAGACGCAAGCGCAATTCGTCCACGCGCTGGCGGCGCTCACGCACCAAGTCCTCGGGACGCTGGAACACGTAAGAGGACTGGGCCAACGCCAGCCGGTGACGCCGCTGACGGACGATCTCCCCGGCCGACTTCGCCAGGCGCCGGCTTAGCAGCCGGATCCGCTCAACGAGGGCGGCGCGCTCCTGCACCACCAGTTCCGCGGCCGCCGACGGGGTCGGCGCGCGCATGTCGGCGGCAAAATCGGTGAGGGCAAAGTCAATCTCGTGTCCAACCGCCGAGATAATCGGGGTCTGCGCCTCGTAGACGGCCCGAACGACTTCCTCTTCGTTGAACGGCCACAGGTCTTCCATCGAGCCGCCGCCGCGTCCCACGATCATCACGTCCACGCCCCAGGCATCCAGGATCCGAATGCCCTCGGCGATCTCCGGGGCGGCTTCCTCGCCCTGAACGCGCGCGGGGTACAGCACGACGTGAGCATCGGCAAAACGCCGCCGGATCACGTTGAGGATGTCGCGAATGGCCGCGCCGGTGGGCGACGTCACCACGCCGATCCGCCGCGGCAGCATCGGCAGCGGCTTCTTGTGCGCGTCGTCGAACAGGCCCTCCGCTTCGAGCCGCTTGCGCAGCTTCTCGAAGGCCAATTGCAGCGCCCCCATCCCCTTGGGCTGCATCTCGTCACAGACAATCTGGTAGTTGCCGCGCTTTTCGTAGACGGTAACCAACCCCTGCACGATGACTTCGAGCCCACTCTCGGGGCCGAACTTCACACGCATCAACTTGCCACGAAACATCACGGCGTCGAGTTGGCTGTCCTTATCTTTAAGCGTGAAGTAGGCATGACCGGCCGGCGAAACACGCCAGTTCGAGATCTCACCCGACACCCACACATAGCTGATTTCGCTCTCAAGCAGGCCCTTAACACGGCGAGTCAGTTGGCTAATGGTCCAGATCTGTGGCTGTTCGCGATGCATGGCGGGCATTGTAGCCTATTCCCGGCTCCAGAAAAAACGGGCGGGGCATGGGAGCCAAATCCGCGCGTAAGAGTGGGCCACGGGGAACGCATAATGTCTCTTATGCTCCTTGGGCCTGTGGTAGCGAGTCTATTGCGGAGTGCGGAATTATTTACGGCAACCCGGTTGCTTGGAACAAATCGCTTAGCGGAAATCGCGGTAGCGAAGCCACGAAACGGCCGGCGATGCCACGTCCTATGGGCGTGGTTAGGCCGTTTCGAGCGATTTCTTCACCAGCAGGCCGCTCTTGACAGGAACGGGGTATTCCGCATTCCGCAATCCGCAATAGAGCAACCAGTGGGCGCGTTTCGCGTGTCCAACATCTCCAATCGGAGACACGGCCTGTTCTTACCCGCGAATTTGGGGGGAGCGGTCGGGCGCCCCAACGGGAACACATCCCCGAACGGCGGATAGGCCCGAAGGGCTGGAAACGCCCCGCCGGGGAGGGCTGGATAGCTTTGGGGATCAGCGTGGATACGGTTCCCTGGGAAGCGGACGCCAAACGGGGGATGAGTCAGGCGAACAGATACATAGGTTTGATTTCGCATCAGACATTTTTGTATGATTTCGGCTCTGTCATTGGCGGATAGGCCCTTTCAGAGGCCATGTCCGTGGCATCGAGACGCGATTGTCACCGCCGATGGGCCTCGGCGGAAGAATCCACAAACTTGAAAGGGTAGGTAACTTCCGCATGAGAACGATTGTCCCCCGAGGGCTGTACGACCCCTTTTACGAGCATGATGCGTGCGGCGTTGGATTCGTCGTCAACATTGACGGCGTCGCCACGCACACTATCGTTCGCCAAGGCATCCAAGTTCTGGAGAACCTTGTCCACCGCGGCGCGAGCGGTTGCGACCCCGAAACGGGCGACGGCGCCGGCATGTTGATGCAGGTTCCTCACCGTCTGTTCGCCGAGGAAGCCGAATCCTTGTCGTTCGAGCTGCCGGCGCAGGGCGAGTATGCCGTCGGCATGGTGTTTCTGCCGACCGGGAAGCGCGACCGCCAGATGTGCAAGCGGATCCTGGAGAAAGTGATCCGCGAGGAAGGGCAGACATTTTTGGCGTGGCGGGAGGTGCCGCGCGATTCGTCGGCGCTGGGCTGGCTGGCGCGCCGGAACGAGCCGGTCATCGAGCAGGTATTCGTCAAACGCGAAGGCGGTCTGGACGCCGAGGGTTTCGAGCGTATCCTGCTGGTCATCCGCAAGGTGGCGGAGCGGGCGGTGCTCGAATCGAAGCTCAAGGCCAAAGACCAGTTCTACATCACGAGCCTCTCGGCGCGCACGATCACGTACAAGGGCCTGATGCTGGCCCACCAGATGGACAAGTACTACCCGGACCTGTCGGACCAGCGATTCGAGAGCGGGCTGGCGCTGGTGCACCAGCGCTACAGCACCAACACCCTGCCCACATGGCCGCTGGCACAACCATTCCGCTTCCTGGCGCACAATGGCGAGATCAACACGCTGCGCGGCAACATCAACATGATGGCGTCACGCGAGCAGCACTTCAAGACGACGCTTTTCGGTGAAAACCTCAAGAAACTCCTGCCGATCCTCACCGAAGGCAGCAGCGACTCGGCGATGTTCGACAATGCCTTTGAAATGCTTGTGCGCGGCGGACGTTCGGCCCCGCTATCGATGATGATGCTCATTCCCGAGCCCTGGAGCCGCCACGAGAGCATGCCGGACGCGGAAAAGGCGTTCTACGAGTACCACGCGTGCATGATGGAACCGTGGGACGGTCCGGCGTCGATGGCGTTCACGGACGGCGTGCGCATCGGCGCGGTGCTGGATCGCAACGGTCTGCGGCCCTCCCGCTATTGGGTGACCGATGACGACTTCGTCGTGATGGCGTCGGAAGTGGGGGTGCTCGACATCCCGCAGGAGAAGATCATCGAGAAGGGCCGGCTGGAACCGGGCCGTATGTTCCTCATCGACACCGAGGAAGGGCGCATCGTCAGCGACGACGAGATCAAGGGGCAGTACGCCAGTCTGCGCCCCTATCGCCAGTGGCTGGACATGCACCGCGTATCGCTGCCGGAGAACCTGCCCGCCGCCGACCGCGTCCATGAGGAAGCCACGCTGGACCAGCGGCGCCTCGCGTTCGGCTACACCGAGGAAGACCTCGAGATCCTCATCGCCCCGATGCTGGAAAAAGGCAAAGAACCTATCGGGTCGATGGGCAACGACGTGCCGCTCGCGGTGCTGTCGCAGCGCCCGCAGCTCCTGTTCAACTACTTCAAGCAGTTGTTCGCACAGGTTACCAACCCTCCCATCGACCCGCTTCGCGAAGAGATCGTGATGTCGCTCGAAACCACGATTGGCCGTGAGCGCAATTTGCTCGACGAGACGCCGGAGCACTGCCAACAACTGCATCTGAAGTCGCCCATCATCGATAACGCCCAACTCAAGTACATCAAAAACCTCGACAAGCCGGGCCTGAAATCGGCCGTCATTTCAACCTTGTTCCGCGCCTCACAAGGGATCGAGGCGCTCGACGAGGCCCTTGACCGTGTCTGCGCCCAGGCGTCGGCCGCGATCGCGGCCGGGGCCACGATCCTGATCCTGTCGGACCGGGGCGTGAACCGCGAGATGGCGCCGATTCCCTGCCTGTTGGCGACAGGCGCCGTCCACCACCACCTCGTACGCGAGCACAAGCGCACCGAGTGCGGCATCGTGGTCGAGTCCGGCGAACCGCGCGAAGTGATGCACTTCGCGTTGCTGGCGGGCTACGGCGCGGGCGCGGTCAACCCGTACCTTGCGCTGGAAACCGTGAACGACCTGGTGTTAAAGGGCGACGTTGCCATCGACGACCCCCGCCAGGCGGCGGCCAACTACGTCAAGGCCATCGAAAAGGGTCTGTTGAAGGTCATGTCGAAGATCGGAATCTCGACGCAGCACAGCTACCGCAGCGCCCAAATCTTCGAGATCGTAGGCCTCGGCCGGGAGTTGGTCGACCGCTGCTTTGCAGGCACGGCGTCCCGCGCCGGCGGCATGGGCATCAACGAAGTGGCGAAGGAAGCCCTCATGCGGCACGCCATCGCCTACACGCCCAAGAAGCACAACTCCCCCCTCGATCCCGGCGGCCAATACCGCTGGCGGCAACGCGGCGAATTCCATCAGTACAACCCGGAAACCATTGCCGCTCTGCAACACGCCGTGCGCGCGAACGACTGGGAGAAGTACAAAGAGTTCGCCAACATGGTGAACGACCGCACGCGCACGCTGGCCACGCTACGCGGATTGCTCAAGTTCAAGAAGGGCAAGCCGATCCCGCTGAAGAAAGTCGAATCGGTGGAAAGTATTGTCAAGCGTTTCTGCACCGGTGCAATGTCGTTCGGCTCGATCAGCAAAGAAGCCCACGAGACCCTCGCCATCGCGATGAACCGCTTGGGCGGACGTAGCAACACGGGTGAAGGTGGCGAGGATCCCACGCGCTACCGCCTCGACCCCAACGGCGACAGCCGCCGCAGTTCCATCAAGCAGATCGCTTCGGGCCGCTTCGGCGTCACCAACGAATACCTCGTCAACTCCGACGAACTACAGATCAAGATGGCCCAGGGCGCCAAGCCCGGCGAAGGCGGCCAGCTTCCGGCGCACAAGGTCTTCAAAGAGATCGCCAAGGTGCGTTACTCGACCCCCGGCGTCGAACTCATCTCGCCGCCGCCGCACCACGACATCTACTCGATCGAAGACTTGGCGCAACTTATCCACGACCTGAAGAACGCCAACGTTCACGGCAAAGTGTCGGTGAAGCTGGTGTCCGCGGTCGGCGTGGGCACCATCGCGGCGGGCGTGTCGAAGGGCAAGGCCGACCTGGTGCTCATCAGCGGGCACGACGGCGGCACGGGCGCGTCGCCCCTGACCTCCATCAAGCACACCGGACTCCCCTGGGAGTTGGGGCTGGCCGAGACCCAGCAGGTGCTGGTCGAGAACAACCTGCGCAGCCGGATTCGCGTGCAGGTGGACGGCCAACTCAAGACGGGACGCGACGTGGCCATCGGCGCGCTGCTGGGTGCGGACGAATTCGGGTTTGCAACCGCGGCGCTCATCGTCTGCGGTTGCGTGATGATGCGCAAGTGCCATCTCAACACCTGCCCGGTCGGCATCGCAACGCAAGACCCCGAGCTGCGCAAGAAATTCACCGGCAAGCCCGAACACGTGGTCAACTACTTCCGCTTCCTGGCCGAGGATCTGCGCCACATCATGGCCGAACTGGGCTTCCGCACCATCGACCAGATGGTGGGCCGGGCCGACATGCTCGAATTCGACCCGCTGCCCGACCATTGGAAGGCTTCCAAGCTCGACTTCTCGAAGATCCTCACGGTGCCCAAGCCCTGGAAAGGTGAGACGACGTACTGCAGCAAGACGCAGGACCACGACCTGAAAGGCGCGCTCGACCACGAGTTGATGCGAAAGGCAAAAGCCACGATCGAGCACAAAGCGCCGGTCCGGTTCACGCAGAAGATCCGCAACATCCATCGCACGGTGGGCACCATGCTGTCGAGCGAATTGACACGCCGCCATAGCCTGGGGATGTACACGGACAGCCTGCCCGAGGACACGTTGTGGATCGACTGCAAGGGCTGCGCGGGCCAGAGCTTCGGCGCATTCGCCATCAAGGGCGTCACGTTCGACGTCGAGGGCGAAGCCAACGACTACCTGGGCAAGGGCTTGTCGGGCGGCAAGATCATCGTACGCCCCCCGAGCGAATGCCCCATTGTCCCCGAGGACAACATCCTGATCGGAAACGTGGCGCTGTACGGCGCGACTGCGGGCGAGTGTTTCTTCCGCGGCATGGCGGGCGAGCGGTTCTGCGTGCGCAACAGCGGCGCATGGGCCGTCGTCGAGGGCGTAGGCGACCACGGCTGCGAATATATGACCGGCGGCCGCGCAGTGGTGCTGGGCAAGACGGGGCGTAACTTCGCCGCCGGCATGACGGGCGGTATCGCCTTCGTGTATGACGCCGACGGTACGTTGCGCGAACGCTGCAACCTCGACACGGTGGATCTCAAGACGATGCACCGCGAGGGCATCCCTGAATTGCGCTCGATGCTCGAGAAACACGTCCAATACACGAACAGTGACGTGGCCCGGCGGATCCTGGACAATAAACAAAGCGAGTTCGCGAAGTTTGTCCGCGTGATGCCGCGCGACTACGCCAAGATCCTCAAGCAGAAGAACAGCGCCGCCTAGCGGCCGTAATCGAAGTATCCAAGGAGACGATGCGGATGCTGCCCCGTAAAGAACAAGGTTTCATGACGTATAAGCGCGAGATCCCCTCGAACGTATCGATCGAGGAGCGCCTGAAAAACTATGATGAGTTCGTGCGCTCGATGCCCGAGGAGCGCATCCGCCAACAAGCCTATCGCTGCATGAACTGCGGCGTGCCGTTCTGCCATAGCTCGTGTCCGTTGGGCAACATCATCCCCGACGCCAACGACGCGGTCAAAGACGGACAATGGCGCAGGGCGCTCGCCATCTTCCATTCGACGAACAACTTCCCCGAGTTTACCGGCCGGGTGTGCCCCGCCCCGTGCGAGACGGGGTGCGTGTTGGGCATCAACGAGCCGCCGGTGGCCATCGAGTTTCTCGAGCGCTCGATCGTCGATCGTGGGTGGAGTGAGGGCTGGATCACACCCGAGCCCCCGGAAAGCGAAACAGGCAAGCGTGTCGCCATCGTAGGTTCGGGGCCCGCCGGACTGGCCGCCGCGCAACAACTGCGGCGGGCGGGCCATAAGGTCGTGGTATTTGAACGCGCGGATGAACCGGGTGGATTGCTGATGTACGGCATCCCCGGGTTCAAACTCACCAAGGCCCTCGTACACCGCCGCATCGATCAACTCGCGGCCGAGGGCGTCGAGTTCCGCCGCAACACCTGGATTGGACGTGACGTGCCCACGAGCGACCTCGATGACCTTGACGCCATCCTGTTGACCACCGGCTCGACCAAGGCGCGCCATCTGGATATCCCGGGCGCGGACCTCGACGGCATTCATCTCGCTATGGACTTTCTTCCGCAGCAAACACGCCGTCTACTCGGCAAGGAAATTGATGGCCCCGAGTTGACCGCCGCGGGCAAGAATGTCGTCGTCATCGGCGGCGGCGACACGGGCTCTGACTGCGTGGGCACAAGTCACCGCCAGGGCGCGAAGGCGGTACACTCGCTGGAAATCATGCCACGGCCCCCGCTCGATCGCGCCGACTCGACGCCATGGCCGATGTGGCCCTACAAGCTGCGTACGTCGTCGAGTTACGAGGAAGGCGGCGAACGCGAGTGGAGCGTAGTCACCAAAAACTTCGAAGGCGAAAACGGCCACGTCAAGCGCCTGCGGTGCGTACGCGTCGAGTGGATTCCAACGGACTCGGGACGCCCGCAAATGCAGGAAATCGCCGGCTCGGAATTCGTGCTGGAGGCCGACCTCGTGTTACTGGCCCTGGGATTCCTTCACCCCGAGCAAGACACGGTGGTGGCCGATTTGGGACTCGAGCTGGACGCACGAGGCAACATTCAAGCGGGCGAAGACTACCAGACGAGCAAGCCCGGCGTGTTCGCCGCCGGCGACGCGCGGCGCGGGCAGTCCCTGGTTGTGTGGGCCATCCACGAAGGCCGGGAAGCTGCGCGCTGCATCGATCTCGTACTGACGGGTCACACGGACCTGCCCGGAAAGCGCTCCTACGGCTACGACGGCCTCGGCAAGTGAAGAAATCGCTCGAAACGGCCTAACCACGCCCAATAGGGCATGGCATCGCCGGCCGTTTCGTGGCTTCGCCACCGCGATTTCCGCTAAGCGATTTGTTCTTAAGCAATCCGGCTCACATCCGAGGCTCGAACCTACCGGTGAGGCTGAGCCGGCATCTCTGACCACGCCCAAAGGACGGGGCATTCCGGATTGCCGTAAACAGCCCCAAACACCGGTTGGCGTGCTATGGCGCGCCCCAAATGCCCGATCCACGTGTTTGAGCCCACTGGCTGGACAGATTTGGACAGTCGCCATCACGTCCAGCCGCCCCGCCATGCGAATACTGCGAAATTAACTTAAACGCTCAGCCCAGTGGGGCGGTGCCATGGGGTCAACCAGTCCTTGGAAGCATGGTCTCGCGGAGGCAAACCAGCCTATGGCCTTGCCACGGAAGTAGTTAGATTTCTGCGAGCGTCCCTCAAGCAAGATTCCATATTTTGTGTTGACAGATGCCCGCCCCCACTATATAATGGGGTTTGTTGAGGCTGTAGCGAGAGACACTCCTCACGAGCGAAGGAACTAATTGAATAGGAGAAACTGCCCGATCAGGCCCACGAAGCGGATACCGGAGCCTGGAAAAATTGGGCGCTGACTAGAGAAACCACGTTCTGGGGATGTGGTAGCGGCCTAAGGGGGCCTGACCACACTAGGCACCGAAACGCGGGCTAAAACTCTTGTTTGTGCCGCAGTTTTCTTGCTTTACGTGTTTTTCTGTAACAAAAAAGCATCGGGCAGGCCGTCTGGCAGCGCCGCCTTGGGAATGGCAGCGCCTTGCCCGATGGACTCAGGGCATGGATTCGGGAAGATCTGCAGCCAAACTGGCGGGGAGTCGTTGCGGTCGATGCGAAGGAGAAGCACGGAATGATGGACCGTATACGCAAGCGCGATGGCAACATAGAACGATTCACCCCCGAAAAAATCACATTTGCCATATTCAAGGCAGCCGCCGCATGCGGCGGCGACGACTTCCAGCTTGCCGAGAGCCTCGCGAACAAGGTGCTCGACCATCTCGCCGAAACCGTTGACGGACGAATCCCCGATGTGGAAAGCGTGCAGGATCTGGTCGAGCGCGTGCTGATCAAGAACGGGCACGCCAAGACGGCCAAGGCCTACATCCTCTATCGCGAAAAGCGCGCGGGTGCGCGCAATATGAACGCGCTGATCGGCGCAACGATTGAGATGTTCGGCGACTACCTGGACGACAAGGACTGGCGCGTCAAGGAGAACGCCAACACCCAGAAGAGCGTCAACGGATTGAACAACTACGTCCGCGAGTTCTTCACGAAGAGCTACTGGCTGCACGACATCTACTCCGCCGAGGTACGTGAAGCGCACGAGAACGGCGAAGCCCATATTCACGATTTGGGCTTTCTGGGGCCGTATTGCGCCGGGTGGGATCTGCGTCAGCTCCTGATGACAGGCTTCGGAGGCGTACCGGGCAAGGTCGAGAGTTCCCCCGCCCGCCATCTGCGCTCGTTCCTGGGGCAGATTGTCAACTCGACGTTCACCACCCAGGGCGAGTTGGCCGGGGCACAGGCGTGGTCGAGTTTCGACACGTATTGCGCGCCGTTCGTGCGTTACGACGGCCTGACGCTAGAAGAAGTCAAGCAGAGTCTCCAGGAATTCATCTTCAACATCAACGTGCCCACGCGCGTGGGCTTCCAATGCCCGTTCTCGAACCTCACGTTCGACCTGACCGTGCCGTCGACGCTCAAAGGCCAGGCGGTGATCCGGGGCGGCGTGCCGACCGACGACACATACGGCGATTTCCAGGCGGAGATGGACCTGTTCAACGAGGCCTTCTGCCAAGTGATGATGCAGGGGGACGCCAAGGGGCGGGTGTTCACGTTCCCGATCCCGACCCTCAACATCACGCGGGAATTCGACTGGGATTCACCCTCGGTCAACTCCTTCATGAAGATCACCTCGAAATACGGGATCCCCTACTTCGCCAACTACGTCAACTCCGACCTGTCGCCCGAGGACGCGGTATCGATGTGCTGCCGCCTTCGTCTGAACACCAAAGAGCTGCGCAAGCGGGGCGGCGGCCTGTTCGGCAGCAATCCGCTGACGGGATCGATCGGTGTCGTTACCATCAACCTGCCCCGCATCGGGTATCAGTCGCGGGACGTCAAGGAATTCAAGGCACGCCTGTGGCGCCTGGTACAGGTGGCGCGGACGTCGCTGGAACTCAAGCGCAAGGTAATTGAAAAACAAAGCGGGAAAGGCCTGTATCCGTACTCGACCCATTACCTGGACAACGTGAAGGATCGGACTGGCGAGTACTGGCACAACCATTTCAGCACGATCGGTATCATAGGCATGAATGAGGCCTTGTTGAACTTCATGGACAAGGATCTCACGACGCCGGAAGGCCAGGCGTTCGCCATCGAAATCATGGACTACCTGCGCAAACTGCTCGTCTCGATTCAGGAAGAGACGGGGCACGTGTACAACCTCGAAGCCACGCCGGCCGAAGGCACGGCCTACCGCCTCGCGCGACTCGATAAGGCCCGCTACCCGGACATCATCGCGGCCGGCAATGGCACGCCCTACTACACCAACTCGACCCAGCTTCCCGTTGGCTTCAGTCACGACATCTTCGAGGTACTCAAGCTGCAAGACGAATTGCAGTGCATGTACACCGGCGGCACGGTGTTGCACGCCTACCTGGGCGAGAGCATCGAAGACATCGAAGCGTGCAAGCGTTTCATCCAGAAGATATTCAGCCAGTTCAAACTTCCCTACCTGTCCATCACGCCCACGTTCAGCGTGTGCGATTCGCACGGCTACATCAGCGGCGAGCACTTCAAGTGCCCGCAATGCGGCAACAAGTGCGAGGTGTGGTCGCGGGTAACGGGCTACCTGCGCCCCGTCGAGAACTACAACGAAGGCAAACGGCAGGAGTACACGGACCGGCAGAAGTTCGAGGTGCCCGAGTTCGCCAGCAAGACGGGAGCGGCCACGTGAAAATCGCCGCGATCGAGAATCAGTCCCTGGCCGACTACCCCGGCCGCATGGCAGCGGTAATCTTCACGCCGGGCTGCAACTGGAACTGTTTTTACTGCCACAACCGCTCGCTGGCCAAAGACGGCCCCATCCAGTCATGGCTGGATGAGAACTCAATCCTGGACTGGCTGGAACAGCGCCGGGGCTGGCTCGACGCCGTGGTGATCACGGGGGGAGAACCGACGCTGCAACCAGGCTTGGCCGACTTCATCCGCGCGGTGCGGGCGAAGGGTTTCCTGGTTAAACTGGACACCAACGGCACGCGCCCCGAAGTACTCCGGCTGCTCCTGCGCCAGCGATTGCTCAACTACGTAGCCATGGACGTGAAGGCGCCCATGGACAAGTACGAAGCGATCTGCGGCGTGCGCATCGACCACGCCCTCGTCAACGAGTCGATCGACTTGCTGCTGTCCAGCGGGCTCGAGTACGAATTCCGCACGACGGTCGTGCCGCAGTTGTCGTACGATGACGTGCTGGCCATCGCGCGGCGTATCCGCGGCGCACGCCGCTACGTGCTCCAGCAGTACCGCAGGCCGGACACGGACCTGTCCGACGTCCGATTGGGAACGCCGCCCCACACGCCCTCCTGGCCGCACGAATTCATGGGGGAATTAAGCACAATCGTCGCGCGCTGCGAGACGCGCGGGTTCCAATTGCCCGCGGAAGCCGACGCGCCCTCCGCCGCGTAGCGCAACTCAAGACCAGCCCTAAAACCGGCGCTCAGCGTTGATTCCGGCCTATGAGGCAGTAACCGCCGGGGCCGTTGGAGAATTCGGCTACGCTGAGGCCCGCACCAGTTACCAGAGCGCGCATCTCGTCGTCCGGCGGCAGTTCGTGTCCGCCCACCGTGCCCCCGGCACGCCGGTGGTGCGTGTTGATGCACTCCCGGCTCTGCGTGTGACAGACGACGAGACGCCCGCCCGTGTCAAGCACGCGTGCCATTTCTGCAATGGCCCGGCGTTGGTCGCTGAAGTGGGGAAAGCAACTGTTGCAAATGACGACGTCAAAGGCCGCCGGCGCAATTGGCAAGTCGAGCACGTCGGCTTGCAGGAATGCCACCTTCTCGCCAACGCTGCGGGCTCGCCCTTCACAAAGCATCCGCCTGGAGATGTCGAGTTCGACAACAAACCGGGCCTTGGCCGCGAGGAACGGAACCAACACGCCATTACCCGCCCCCACATCGAGCACACGGCCTCCGTCCGACAGACCCAGCGCCGCCACCATGGTCTTCAGCCGTTCCGCATGCTGGGGACAGACCATGTCGTCCCAGTTGGCCGCGCGCTCGTCGAAGAACGCGCGGATGCTCTTGTTCACTTCGCGGTGCGGCGGGTGTCCCATCTCAAAGCCTTCTTCTTGGGGCTTGCCAGGGTTGCGGCGGCAAAAATGACCGTCGACGTGATGACGATGCTCGCGCCGGCCATGAGATCCCACGCATACGACACCGCCAAACCGACCCAACAGGAGAGTACTCCAAACACGGCGGCCAACACGAACATACGCTTGAGGCTGTAGGTGAGTTGGAAGGCTGCCGCGGCGGGATTCAAGACCAGACAAAAGACCAGCATGCCGCCGATGCTGGGCAGACAGGCGGTGATAGTAACCCCGGTAGAGAACAACAGGCCGTAGAAGATCGCCGTCGCCGGAATACCGGCGGCCAGCGCGACATGCCGATGGCAAACCACGGCCTGGATTTCTTTGAAGAAGAGCTTGAGCAGGCACAGCATCAGGACGGTCGTGATGGCCAACACCACCACGTCGCCCCGCGAAACCGTCAAGATCCTGCCCCACAGCAGACTGAGGGCCGCCGTTCGCGAGCCGGGCGTCAAACCGATAAAGATAAAGGCCAGCCCCAGCATGAGGCTGAACACGATGCCGATCGAGGTGTCGGGACTCAGTTCGCCGCGGTCCGAAAGCGGGCCGATAATGCCCGCGGCGGTCAGGCTTAATGCGAGCGCGCCCAGGTAGGGCTCGAAACCAAGCCACACGCCCATCAGCGCCCCCGCGAACGCCGCGTGCGCGATGCAAACCCCGAGGAAGGACAGGTGCATCGTCACCACGAACACCCCCACCAGCGCACACGCGGTTCCCGCGCAGAAACCCGCAATCACCGCGTTCTGCACGAACTCGTACTGGAGCAGTGCCAGGTCCATTGGCGCTACTCCCCCGCCGCCGGGCGCACGCCGAAACGCGGTTGGGACGCCAGCCTGCCGTACAGTGCGCTGAGGATTGGCTCTTGGAGCATCTGTGCGGGGGAACCGTCGCCCGTGATGCGGCCGTTTTTCATGTGGATGACCCGGCTGCAGGTGTCCGGCAGCGTCGATAGGTCGTGAGTGACATACAATATCGTGGCCGCGTTGTGCTCATGGATTTCCTGCACCAGGCACAGCAGTTCATATTGGGCTGTGGGGTCTATGGAAGCCGTCGGCTCGTCGAAAAGAAAGATGTCCGGTTGCTGGACGAGGACTCTGGCGATGGCGGCCCTTTGATACTCGCCCCCCGACAGGTGTCCGACGGGCCGCGTGGCGAGGTGGGCCACGCCCACCTGCTCGAGGATCTCATCGACGAGGCGCCCATCGGCCTTGCTCGGACGGCAGAACCAACCGAGGCGGCCGTAGGCTCCCACCATGACCGTTTCGCGCACGGTCATCGGATGGCGCGGATCGATTTTCTCGACTTGCGCCACGTAGCCCACGCGTTTGCGGACGCGGTGGCCGTCGCCTCCGTAGGGGAGCAAGCCGAGCGTGGTCACGCGCCCCTGGACGAGTCTGGCCAGACCGTTCACGACGGTAAGCAGCGTCGTTTTCCCGGCCCCGTTGGGGCCGATCACTCCCACAAACTCGCCCCGTTGCACGGAAAGCGACACCCCCTCAAGTGCGATATCCTCGCGATACGACACCACGGCATCGTCCACCTGGATGACGGGTCGAGTGGGGCACATGCCATCACCCATTGTCCCGGCGCCATTCTTCCACGGCGCCCAGAAGCAACTCGACGTTGCGCGTTACTGCGTCTTCCCACGTTTCGGTATCCGCGAGACCGCCGGGGAAGTTGCTCAGAACCACCTGGACGCAGCCCGAATCGCGGGCCACCGCCGCGCTCATCTTTGTTTCGCCACTCTGCAAGTTGTCCACCACGAGGGCCGCGCCCGAGGCGCGAGCCCGTTTCACGAGATACTCCATGTTCGCGATGCCCATCTCCTCGGGACGGCTGTAGGTTTCCACGATTTCCAGCCCCGCCCACCGCAGAAAATCCGCCTGCATCGCGTTGCAGATCGTCTTCACGGAGCCAGCCTCCGCTTGCTCCAGACGGCGATGCAGATCCTCATCAAGGCGCTGTGCCCTATCGATCAACGCCGTGGCCTTGGCACGAATCGCCTCCGCCTGCCCCGGCAGTTCCGCCTCTAGGATTGCGGCCACGCGTTCGATGCCCGCCATCTGCCGGGGCGGGGGCATCCAACTGCCCTCCACGGCCGCTACCTTGATCCGGTTCGGCGCCGCGTTCGCCGCGTCGAGCAGCTTCTTCACATTCGGCAGCTCACGTTGCCAAGGCTGCAAGATGATCAGTCCACCCCGCGCGACGCTCTCGATGTCGCTCGGGCGCATGTCGAAGTGTCCGGGACACATGCCCGGGGGAATCAGGCAGCGCACGGTTTGCGCGCTGTCGCTGAGTGCGCGCACGATGCCCTCGATGTGGGCCGTCCCCGCGATGATCGCCTCAGAGCGCTCGCCACAGCCAACCACAGCCAGCGCCAACACCGCGGCGGCCCCAATAAGGCGCTTCCATTCTGTCCCGTTGCCAGTCATGTTCCCAGTATCCCATCGAGCACGGCCACACACCCCGCGCTGGTATTACGATTACTGCGTTCATAATACCAAGCCCCCCTGGAAAGATCAATACACACACAGGTGCTCGTGCTACAATCCGTCCTATCGGCACTGGAGTTCTAAACGAACGGCGGGATCATGGACAAGACGAACATTCTCCTCATCACCAGCGATCAACAGCATTTCAGCACGCTCGGGTGCATTAACCCCCACATCCAAACGCCCGCCCTCGACCGGCTGGCCCGCGAGGGCGTCCGCTTCGACCGGGCCTATTGCTGCAACCCCGTATGCTCTCCCTCACGATCGAGCATGATCACCGGCCTCTATCCCGCGTGGCACCACTGTTGGACGATCGGCGTCAAGCTCCCGGAAGATGTCCCCACCGTTGGCGACGTCTTCCAGGAGAACGGTTACGCCACCACACTCATCGGCAAGGCCCACTTCCAGCCGCTCGCGTCGCAGCCTGGCAGCGAGTCCATCGAGTGCCAGCCCACGCTGCGCGACCTTGACTTCTGGCGCGGCTTCCATGGCCCCTGGTACGGATTCCAGCACATCGAGTTGGCCCGCAACCACGCCGACGAGTCGCACGCCGGACAACACTACGGTATCTGGATGGAGGAGAACGGTCTCCCCAACTGGCGCGACTATTTTTGGGAATGGCCCCACCGCCCCGACGGCATCCGGCGTGAGCACAAATGGGATCTGCCCGAAGAGTTTCACTACAGCGTATGGACGGCTGACGGCACCATCGCCGACATGGAGCGATGCGTGGCGGAGGACAAGCCCTTTTTCACCTGGGCTAGTTTCCAGGATCCGCACCCGCCGTACCTTGCGCCTGAGCCATGGGATACGATGTACGCCCCCGCCGACATGGAGCCCGGCCATCTCGCCGAGGGCGAACTCGACAAGATGCCCGAGCATTTCCGTCTGACTCAGGAAGAGAAACCCGATTTCTCGTGGTACCACGAGTGCCACTACGCGCACGGCTTCCATTCACACCGAGTTCCCGAAGAGAAACTGCGCAAAAACATGGCGGTCTACTACGGCATGGTGAGTCTCATGGATCGCGAGATTGGCCGCATCCTCGATGCCCTCGACCGGCTCGGGATCGCCGAAAACACCCTCGTCGTCTTCACCACCGATCACGGCCACTTCCTCGGCCAGCATGGACTCATCGCCAAGGGTGCGTTCCACTATGAAGACATGATCAAGATTCCAATGCTGGCCCGGCTCCCGGGCGTGTTGCCCGCGGGCCAAGTCAGCAGCGCGTTGCAGTCCAACATCGATCTGCCGTCCACCGCGTTGCGCGTGGCGGGCATCGAGATCCCCGGCGTGATGCAAGGCGCCGACCAGTGGGACACGTGGTGTGGGAATTCCGCGTCGGCACGGGACCACGTGCTCGTCGAAAACCGCCACGAACCCACCCGCATGCACGCACGCACCTACGTCGACGAACACTACAAACTCACGCTATACCGCCACACCGACGATGGCGAGTTGTTCGATCTGCAAACCGACCCCGGCGAGGTCAACAACCTCTGGGCCGATCCGGGCGCGACGGAACTCAAGGCGCGCGTCCTGCACCGATTCATGCAGGCCGAACTCGAACGCGAGCCGACCCGCATGCCACGGATATGGGGCGCGTAGCCGCCCCTACTTCGACGGCTCGGCGGCGTAGTTCACACCGACACCGAAACTGTTGTCCTTCCAGGTCAGATCCTCCGGCTTGCACTGGTTGAACCGGACGGGTTTGCCCGACGTGTCGTAGATGGTATTGGCTTCGACGTGCAAGCCCTTGCTGCCCTGGTCGAAGAAGATGCCGTTGTTGGGCGCACCGCCGTGCGCGTAGGCGCTGCGGTGTACGTTGTGCAACACATTGCCCCGCAGCACTGTCCCCGGCTGGAACCCCAGCGTGTAGATGCACCCGCCGTCCGCCAGCATGCGCATCACGTCGTGGACATCGTTGTATTCCAGCACACACCCGCGCTGCGAGGTGGGCGACGTGTCCCACCGGAACCCGATCGAGATCCCGGTGTACGGCATCTCCGTCACCAGGTTGTGGGCGATGCGCGTCTGCGCGCTGAACGCGTCGAAGATGCCCACGCACCCGTGGTTGACCGCCCCGCACCGCCGCACGACGCTATGCGTGATCGCGTTGCCCAGCGGTGCATCTTCCGGATCGATCCAATCGGCGGCGAGGTCGGGGTCGCCTGCAAGTGGCTCGTCTCCCTCAGGCGCCTTTCCACGCCAACCCACCATGATGCCGTTGCCGCCGATGTCGTCCAACTCACACCCGTCGACCCGGTTCGCGCGGCAGCGCTGTCCGAACCCGATGCCGCTGGCGCCTGTGTGGGCGATCCGGCAGCGCTCGACGGCGCAGTTTTCCGCATACGTGAACTCCAACGCCAGCGGCAACACATGCGTCGGCGCGTCCATCCGCGTGCCATGATGGCCCGCCTGAATGCCCATGTAGCCGTATGGCGGCAGCGGCCAATGCGTATGTTCGAAAGCCAGGCCCCGGAACCGGACGTTACGGACCGGCGCATCGGGCGTGCCCGCCACGACCACGAGTTGCTCCAGGCGCGGCGCCACGAACGTGCGGTCGTTTGGATCCTCGCCCTCCGCCGCCATGTACGTCACCTTGCCCGTCTTCCGGTCGAGATACCATTCCCCCGGCTGGTCGACGAACTCGAGTGCGTTTTCCAGATACGTGGGTTTGTTCCGGCTGGCCGTCGTTGCACTGCCGTGCCCGATCCAACCCATCGGGTCGTCGATCTGCACCGCCGCGCCGTCCGTCGAGACGATCGCCGCGCGCGAAATGGACCAGTTCTGATACATCACCAATTCCGCGTCCTGGCCCGCCAAGCTGCCCACGTCCAAGTCGTCCCGGAGCGTGATCGTCTTCACATCCTCCGACACGCCCTTCACCCGCAGCAGC
Organism: Nitrospiraceae bacterium; assembly: GCA_011682535.1. Taxonomy (GTDB): domain Bacteria; phylum Hydrogenedentota; class Hydrogenedentia; order Hydrogenedentales; family SLHB01; genus JAACEL01. Next base: position 23,963 of record JAACEL010000012.1, read on the forward strand.
TCCGGCGCATTTGGAAAGCGCCCCCGCGGCAAGCGGACGCCGTCGGCGAACAATTGACGAAACGGCCATTGCCCCGACGCCGCTTCCGGTACCGTTGCCGTCCACAATCCCCCTTTGCCCTTGCGCCATCCTGCGATGGTGCGCCCCCCGCTCAACACCACTTCCTCACCCGGATACGCCGCGTATGTGATCGTGAACGCCCCCGTCCCCGAATCCTCCGGTCCGAACAGCAACGGCGCTTCCAGCCTGTACACGCCCCCGCGTATCAGCACGGTCACGTCCTTCGCCAGTCCCGCCGCCACCAACCCGCGCACCGCCTCCAGCGCCCGGCCCGGTGTCGCAAACGGCGCTTGTTCTGTGCCCGGATTCGCGTCATTGCCATCCACCGCCACATAGAAATCCGTCCCAGGCGCCGCCACCGAAAGTATCGCCGCAACCACAATCGTCGAGATCATCCCAATCCTCCCTAGAGCAAGCGTCTATTTCACAGAAACCCAAGATACCCCAACCACGCCCACAAGTCACGTTGCGCATTTCTGCCAACGTCGCTCCCACGTGGGAGCGAGCAAGCCAGACGTACTTGAATCTGAGTTCATCTGTGGATCCCCCGCCTTCCCTGTGTTACGCTCGAACCGTCGCAAGGATGGCATGGGCGCCGGGGCCTGGAGTCCAGCAAAACGGAAGGGAATTGACCCGATGAGAAAAGTAGTGGCGGGGCTATTGCTGCTAACGGCTGTGGGAGGTCTAGCTATGGCGGGGCAGTATGAGGCGAATTGGGAGTCGTTGGATGCCCGGCCGACGCCGGGGTGGTTCGAAGACGCCAAATTCGGCATCTTCATCCACTGGGGCGTGTACTCCGTCCCGGCGTGGGGCACGAAGGGCACCTACTCCGAATGGTATTGGCATGCGCTGGTGAACAACTCACACAAGGGCGCAACGGCGAAGTTCCATGAAGAAACCTACGGCAAAGATTTCGATTACATGGATTTCGCCCCGATGTTCAATTGCGAGATGTTCGACGCACAGCAATGGGCGGAATTGTTCAAGCGTTCGGGCGCGCGGTATATTGTACCCACGTCGAAACACCACGACGGCTACTGCATCTGGCCAAGCGCTGAGGCATCCGCGTCGTGGGGCCGCCCCTGGAACAGCATGGAGGTCGGCCCGGAACGCGATCTGCTCGGCGAACTCACCGAAGCGGTCCGCGCGGCCGGCATGAAGATGGGTTTCTACTATTCGCTCTACGAGTGGTATCACCCGTGGTACGAGACGGACTTCGAGCGATACCGCGACGAACATTTCTTCCCGCAGTTCAAAGACGTCGTCACCCGCTACGCCCCGTCCATCATCTTTGTCGATGGCGAATGGGACCACCCCTCCGAGGCGTGGCGGTCACCCGAACTGGTCGCATGGCTGTTCAACGAAGCCCCTTGTAAGGACGACGTCGTCATCAACGACCGTTGGGGCAAGGGATCGCGTAGCGTGCATGGCGGCTACTACACCACCGAGTACAGCCATGTCGGCGGCGGCAAGCGCCTGAAGGAAGGGCACCCCTGGGAGGAGTGCCGCGGCATCGGCGCCTCGTTTGGCTACAACCGCAACGAAACCATTGACGAATACAGCACCGCGGAAGAACTCGTCCACCTGCTCATCGACACCGTCAGCCGGGGCGGCAACCTCTTACTCGACGTCGGACCAACCGCCGACGGACGCATCCCCGTCATTATGCAGGATCGCCTCGTGGCCATCGGCAAATGGCTCGATGTCAACGGCGAAGCCATCTACGGCACCCGCAAGTGGCGCGTCGTCAAGGAGGGCCGCACCACCCGCTACACCCAGAAAGACGGCGCCGTCTACGCCATCACCCTCGCCTGGCCCGGCGACACCCTCCTGCTCAAGTCACCCAAATCCGACGGAAAAGTGTCCGTGCAACTCCTCGGCTACAAGAAACCGCTGAAGAGTAAGATGAGGAAGAACGGACTCAAGATCGACCTCCCAACAATCCCGTTCGACGAGATACCCTGTCAGTACGCTTACGTCTTCAAGCTCGAAGGCGTGCGTTGATCCCACGCCAACGCACGCACGCAATTCTTCTTTCTCTTCACAAGAAGAGAAAGAAGCAAAGAGAAGCGAAATGCGCTTCGCGCGCGCAGGGGCGGAACCGGGGGATCCAGCGCGGCGCCGCCTTGGTCTACGTCACGCCGTCAGAACGCTAAGGGAGCGCCGCTCTACGCACCGGACGTTCCGGCGGACGTTCCGGCGCACCCGACGTTCGGGTTAGGTTCGCAGATGCTCGACGCACTCGATGAGCGCCGCACAGATATACTCGTTGTCCTCGTCGGGCATCGCCGGGTGGATGGGCACGCAGCATAGACGCTCGCCCAGGCTCTCGGACAACGGCAACGTCTGCCCGGCGGTATGCTCGCGCAGGAACCGGCGATCAAGGTAAGCGGGACGGTTGGCGACCAGGCAGCGCACGCTGAACTCCTCCTCCATCATCTTCATCAGCGCGTTGCGCTTCTCACCCGCCCATTCCTCGCACACCAGGCACGTGTACAGATAGTAGGTGTGCTCACAGTCGCCGGGTTCAAACGGCAGGATCAACTCGGGGATCCCCTCCAACATTTCGTCGCGGAGAACCGCCAGGCGCCGCCGGGCCTC
>JAACEL010000557.1 GCA_011682535.1 Nitrospiraceae bacterium
GCTATTCCTGCGGTTTTGCTCAATCGTCGCGCTCAAATCCGACGCAAATCTGAGCACGGAAACGGCAAACTTATTCTTGCACGAGCCCTAAGTCTTTGCTCACCCCGCGACACCCATCAACGCCAGGACACGGTTCTTGGCGGGCAGGCTGAAGGGCTTGGAGTAGTGATAAGTCTCGCATTTCGCCGCGGGATCTTCGGTGGGGACGGGCGTGGGTTGTTCGATGATGAAGTCGGCGAAATCGGGGGCGTTGAAGGCGATGAAAGCCAGGCTCAGGCTGTCGATCATGGGATCGTGGCGTTTGGTGAGGTCGGGGAACGTGATGGGACCGGTGTCCACTTGGTACATCGTCTTGTCCAGACTGATGTTCATCGTCTTGGTGGGACATTCGATGATGGCGCGCAGGCCGGTCTCGGCATTGGCGAGTTCGGTCTGCGTCACGATGGGGACGGCCGCGGCGGTCGCGCCGCGGATGGTTTCCCAGGTGTCGAGGACGGTGGCGTTCGCGTCCTCGCGCAGCTTGAGCACCGGCGGTCCCCACAGGTCATCAACCGGCGACACGGTGCGGTAGCTTTCGCTCACACCCACTGGCCGCCGGAAAACCAGCCAGAGGCCCCTGCCCATGATGGGCAGGAAGTCGTAGTTGCCTTCCTTGAGCAAGTCCTGCTCTGCGAATGTGTTCTCGCTCTTGCACGACCCGCACTGGTAGTAGTCCGTCCACGCCCCCGATTCGTCGTCGATGATGCGCGTCCGGCTCTCCACCCAGAACCGCACCGAATTGAACGGGGCGGTGTGGCAGATGAATGAGCGGCCGTAGTCGAGTGGCGGCATCGATGCCATGGCATTTCCCTTCGCGGAATTGGGTCCACCTTCGGCCGCCCGCGTGCGGCCGCTTGCGAGGGACATCGCGCCCGCCGCGGCCGCGGCCGCTTGCAGCGCCTGACGGCGTGTGGGCTTCATGAGAAATCCTCTGGGACTTCGACTAGGCTCTTTTTTTCGGCGCCGCCTTGCGTTTTGGCGTGGTCTTTCCGGCTGTAGTCTTCTTGGCGATGGTCTTCTTCGGCGTGGCTTTCCTCTTCGGGGCTGCTTTCTTCTTCGGCGTGGCTTTCCTCTTCGGCGCAGTCTTTTTCTTCGGGGCAGCCCTTTTCTTGGGCGCGGCCTTTTTCTTAGGCGCTGGTTGTCCTTTCTTCAGGCGTTCGAAATAGGCCAGGGCCAAGTCATAGCTCTTGCCGACGGTTTCCTGGAATTCCGCGCGGCCTGCTTCGAGCGTGCGGCTCCACTCGTGCACGGCTTCCTTGCCTTCGTCCGGCATCCACGTCGACTTTCCGACGTGGTCCTTCACCACTTGGTCCGAGCGTTTTTGGACCCGTGCAATTACTTTGAAGGTGGCGTCGAAGGCCTCCTTCTGGAGTCCGACCAGTTTCGAAGCCAGGTCGGCCGCGTGTTTGGCGGTCTTCCCCTTAGATTTCTTTGAGCGCTTACTCAGTTGCTTGCCGAGTTTCTCGGCGTAGCGCGCCACCGAGTCGATCGCCGATTGCGTCTTCTTCTTCATCTTAGCCATGGCTGGCGCCTCCCAATGCCGAATCTGTTGTGCTTGTCCCATTACAACCCCAATTATAGAATAGAGTGCGCCTTCGTAGCATCGTAGTCAAGTCCTCCGGAAGCTGAGTGATCCCCCGTTTCCACGGACGGTCGAAGGGCGTGAACCTTTCATTTCTGGGAGGGTTCGGACGCCTCGCGCCGGGCGAGGGTGCGCCGCGGCGGATAGGCCCGAAGGGCTGGCGGCACGTGGGTGAGCGACGCGAGCCCACGGAAAACCGGCCTCGGCAACGAGCCCCGAACGGGGTGATAGCAACGCGAGGTGACTGAAACCGCTGCCGCGTGCTCCATGCGGGGTTCTGGCCGGACCCCTAGGGGCAATCACTTCGAGGGCGAGAGTGATCGCTACGTGGCCTGCGAAGTATAACTTCGCGGGCAAGTGCGTTCCCAAGTGAAACTAACGAGGTTGGTGGGGGGCTCTGCTTGGAACTGGGGAAAAGCTTGATTTTCATCACGGTATCTACGGGGCTGCAAACGCCCCGCCACCGAAAGGGGGGCAAGATGCCCTCCATTACAGTTGCCAAGATGGCGGCGCTACAGAATCCATCCTTTGCCCAGCCATACTTCGGCCTCAATCGCGTTCCTGTCGCGTTTGACGTAATTGCCCTGCCCGGTCAATGCTCCGTAGCGCCGCCCCGTTCGGTGTGCTACAGTAACCTTTCGTTGGACGCGCTAACCTCCGGTTAGACGCATATGAATTGAGGGAGTCACACGCCAGCCATGAGCCCCAATCCCGCGCTCGATCATGCGGTTCTCGAAGCGTTTCGCGAGGAGATCGGGCAACGGTACAGTCTCGACAACCTCCGCAGCCACGAGCCGCTCGCCGATATCGACGACGAATACCTGATCGAACTGCGCGATTTCCTGCTCGACAATCTATATCCGGAGGCCGAGCGGCGCGGGGAGTTGGATGAGGCTTTCGATCATCTGCATGCCCTGTTGCGTTCGCCCCGGCAGCTCAAACCCCTCATGCGCACCGCGCTCGCATCCATGTGGCGTCTCGGACGCCACCTTCCCGGAGCCATCTCCGCCGGACTGCGCGCCACCGAGGCCCTGCGCGAGACGCGGAAGCTCGAGCGCCAACTCATCGACGCCGCCGCCGAGTGCGGCTTTGCCCCGGAGGATTTCGCCCGGCGCGAGGCCTTGGCGAAGACCGTCGCGCGCATTCCCGAGGACATCATCCGGCGGCTTGTCGCCGAGGTGATCGACCTGTTCACCGCCCTCTCGGATGTCAAGACCCTCACCGCCATGTGCCAGATTATGGAGCGCGCCCTGGGGGTCATGGAAACGAAGCCCGACACCTATGACGACCAGCAGCGGCTGGGCGTCGCATTGGCCCTCCAGGTAGTACGCGGCGGACTCGACCTGTTCGAGCGCCTCACCGGCGACCAGTTCAAACGCATCCTCGAAACGTTTGAACGGGTCGAGTTGAGGTGGTACGACGCCATGCGCCGGGAGGCCGCCACGTAGGAGTTATCCGGCGATTCCGACAGGAGTCGATCATATAGCGGAATCTGCTATTATAGGATTTCGTC
>JAACEL010000558.1 GCA_011682535.1 Nitrospiraceae bacterium
CCGCCACCGGGAACGCCACCGCCATCGTACCTGAAGATAAGCGGGTCAAAGGCAGTGGCTCGGTATATCGCGACGTGAACGGCAAGGTCTACGGCCACTCGGGCAGCGGAAAGGACGAGGACTGGTACGAACTCTACAAGGGTGAGGCGAAGTCCATCACGGCGCCTGAATCCGTCAACAAGAAACCCATCATCACCAGTCACCAGGGCCTGTTCCACACGGCGTTCCCCGACGGCAAGCGTCTCAAGACGTGCGACCTCGTGAACCGCAAGCTCGTGGTGGAGGATCCGGCGGCGGGCGAAAGCAAGGAACTGGATTTCGACTACACCAGCGAGGGCGCCCACATCATGGGGGTCGCCGCCGCGCCGGACAACACGATCTGCGGCGGTACGGCGTTCCCGATGCGCTTCTTCAGCTATGACCCCGAAGGCGACACGTGGGTCAACCGTGCGGCATACGGACAATGCAACACCGTCGTGCGTCAGGGCGACCGGTTCTTCGTGGGCGGATACGGCGGCGGGTTCCTACTGGAATGGGATCCCGCGCAGGAATGGGTGCCGACGGTAAAAGGCAAAGCGGGGTGCAATCCGCAATGGCACATCCAGTGCACGCCCACCATCCACCGCCCGCACGACCTGCTGGCCCATCCAGACGGCAAGACGCTGGTATTGGCCGGTACGCCGGGGTATGGGTACACCGGCGGCGGCCTGCTCTTCTGGGACCGCGAAACGAACAAGGGCACGTTGGTCGAGCACACGGAGATCCTGCCGGAGCACTCGACGCTGAGTCTCGTGGCGCTGCCGGACGGCAAGATCCTCGGCGGCTCGACGACGAGTCCGGGGACGGGCGGCGAACAGAAGGCCAAGCAGGCCGAAATGTACATCATGGACATGGCGAGCAAGGCCATCGACTGGCACGAGGCGCTGTTCCCCGGCGTGCAGGGCTACACGGACCTGTGCATGGCGCCGAACGGACTCGTCTACGGGATCGCCGACCGCAAGATCTTCTTCGTGTTCGACGCGGCCAAACGCGCCGTCATCCACCAGGAAGACACCTCGGACACCTTCGGCCCGAGCATCTCGCACCAGGGCCCGCGCGTGTTCGCGCTCAGTCCGGGCGGCACGCTCTACATGCTGTTCCAGAAAGGCGTCGCCCGCGTCGACCAGAAGACCCACGCCATCACCATGCTGGCCGAGTCCCCAGTGACCATCGGTCCCGGCGGCGACATCCTCAACGGCCGCATCTATTTCGGCAGCGGCTCGCATCTGTATAGCTACAAGCTGCCTGCCGAGGAAGGCGCGCCGTAGGAACAAACACACCACGAAGGACACGAAGAGAGGGAAGGAAAAACACATGGAGTTCGACCTGCTGTCCAATCGCGTGATCGGGTGCGCTTTGGAGGTACACCGCAACCTCGGACCCGGCCTCCTGGAGTCCACGTACGAGCAATGCTTGGCACACGAATTGTCTTCAGCAGGGATCCCGTTCGAAACACAGAAACCGTTGCCCGTGTTCTACAAGGGAATTCATATCGACTGCGGCTACCGCATCGACATTCTTGTGAAGCCCGAGTTGATAGTCGAACTGAAGAGTGTTGAGAAGATCCTACCGATTCACGAAGCGCAACTGCTCACGTACATGAAACTGGCAAATGCTCCAATCGGGCTGCTTATCAACTTCAACGTCCCAAGACTCAAGCAGGGCTTGAAACGTCTCGTACTGTGATCTTCGTGCTCTTCGTGTCCTTCGTGGTGTAAGCGGCCATGGAACAGCGACCAACCAGCAAGAAGGAGAGTGTGTGATGTCGAGAGTTCGTGTGATGCTGTTGTGCGCCTTGGCGCTGGGGCTGGGCTGGGCGGTGCGGGGACATTTCGGACACGAATGGGGCGCGTCGTGGGCGGGGGCTGTCGGGGCGCTGGCGTTGGTAGCGGCGGTGAATCGGAAGGATTGGCTGCGCCGGACACCGGTATTGGCCGCGCTCGGGGCCGCCGGTTGGGCCACGGGCGGCATGATGAGCTATGGCATCGTCATCGGCTATTGCCGTGGCAATGACTTCGCCAATGTCGCCTATGGCTACGCGATGCTGGCGGTGATCGGCGGGCTGTATGGTTTCATCGGCGGCGGGCTCCTGGGCTTGGGCCTGGAAACGACGGATGAGAAAAAACCGGCTTGGGCCGCGCTTCTTACGCAGATGGTGGCGGGCGCCTATCTCGCATGGGGACTCCTCATCTACCAGATGGAATGGTTCATGACGCCGCCACGGTCGGAGTTGTGGGCGGCGTGCCTGGGCGCGTCGATCGCGCTGGCGTGGTACTTGCGGCGGACGGGCTTCCATCGCGCGCTGCGCGTGGCGGGCTACGCGGCCTTGGGCGGAGGCTTCGGATTCTCCGTCGGGAACTTCTTTCAGACGTTGGGCGCGGCCGGCGGGTTCGCGTACAACTGGTGGAACGTGATGGAATTCACACTGGGCTTCTGCGGCGGACTGGGGATGATCTACGCGGTGCTCACCAGCGACTGGCCCGAATGCGCGCGTCCGTCGAAGGCCGCCAACTGGCTCGCGCTGGTGTTCGTGGCAATCGCCATCCCGGTGACCAACCTTTTCCACGCCTTCACCAACGAGTCCCTGACGAAACTGGCCGAAGGACTTGGGAAAGCCGACCCGGCGCAGTTCGTGAACGGGCAGTTCATGCTGGTGTGGGGCATCGTGGCCGTATTCGCGGCGATCCCGCTCATCGCGTGGCGCCTCACACGACATGGCGAACGCGCGAACGCCGCCAACGTCGCCGGAATCCTGTTGTTCGCGTGCGCCGTGTCCTACGTCATCTTCGGCTACGTCAAGAACGGCATCTTCTTCCGTCCCGTCAGCTTCAAGTACAGCGACACCGCCTACACCCCCATCCTGTTGGCGATGCTGGCCCTGTGGTTCCCCGGACGCAACCAGACCGCCCCCCTCCCCCACGCTCCCGCGCACCGCGAATGCTGGAAGCACTGGTGCATGCTGTGGCTGGGTCTTCTGGCCGTCATCGCCGTCATCACCTATATCTCCATCAACGCTCACGAGGGACTTGGCGGATTCCACGAACGGTTCTAAGCGCGAGAATTGCCACCACGAAGGACACGAAGCGCA
>JAACEL010000159.1 GCA_011682535.1 Nitrospiraceae bacterium
TCCCGTCATCGTCGTTTCGACCGAAGGCAGCGCCACCCGCATCGATCAACTCAAGGAGCAGGGGGTCCGCGCCTATATCCGCAAACCCTTTACCCCGGAACTCGTTCGAAGTGTTGTCGAGGACGTCATAGGAGAGATCGATGGGCAAGAGTCATAGAGAGACACTGGCCGCCGTCACCGCCGCCGTGCTCGAAAATCAAGCCTTCATGTTTGCGGACCTGGTGGACAACGATGCTGCGCCGCGGTTGCCCGAAGACCACTACGTGGTCCGGATGACCTTCGCCGGCCCCGTCCAAGGACGCCTTACCATGGTGTTTCCCGCCGGCATGTGCGCCGAGGTTGCCGCCAACATGCTGGGACTCGACGAGGAGGACGAATTGGCGATCGCTGGCGGGCAAGACGCACTTAAGGAATTGGTGAACGTCGTGTGCGGCCGGCTCCTCACCGAGATCGCCGGCGAGGAGCCGGTCTTCGATCTGAGCGTTCCCGAGATTTCCTCGATGGACCAGGCGGCCTGGGAGGGGATGCTGGGCGATCCCGAGACGGCCGCATTGCTGGTTGACGAAGAACCCGTTCTTGCGCACGTTTCGTGCGAGGCGTAAGCGGGGCGAACCGATAGGAAACGCAGGAACGTGGGGGATCCGGAGAGGCGTCCGCAGACATTGTTCGGCTGGTAATATACACGAAAGCGCCGCCGGCCTTTGTAGCGCCGGAGGGGGCGCACAGGGCGCGAGCGTGGGAGGTAGTATTTCGTGCATGCTCAACGAGAGATCCGTGTTCTGGTCGTCGACGACTCCGCCATGGTTCGCAAGATCTTCACCCAGGAACTGAGCAAAGATCCTGGGATTCGAGTTGTCGGTGCAGCCCCCGATCCCTATGTGGCCCGCGACATGATCGTCGAACTTAAGCCCGATGTGCTCACGTTGGACATCGAAATGCCCCGTATGGACGGCGTGACTTTCCTGCGCAAGCTGATGCGCCATCATCCCCTGCCCGTCATCATCGTTTCCTCCCTCACCCAGAAGGGGGGCGACCTGGCCCTCGAGGCTCTCCAGGTCGGCGCCGTCGAAGTGATGTGCAAGCCTGGCGCAGCTTACACCGTCGGCGACATGTCCCTGCAGTTGCGCGACAAGATCAAGGCGGCTGCCCGAGTCGACGTCAAGAAGCGCGCCGCCGAAGTGCGCCATGCCGTCCCCGTCAAGCGCCTCGCCGTGACGCGCACCGCTAACAAAGTGATCGCGATCGGCGCCTCCACCGGCGGCACCGAGGCACTCGAACGCGTGCTCACCGTCCTGCCCTCCAACGCCCCCGGCATCGTAGTCGTCCAGCACATGCCCGAGTTCTTCACCCGCTCCTTCGCCGACCGGCTCAACGAGAAGTGTGCCATTGAGGTCAAAGAGGCTAAGGACGGCGACTCCGTCTTGCCCGGTCAGGCCCTGATTGCGCCGGGTAACTATCACATGCTCTTCCGCCGCTCGGGCGCCCGGTACTACGTGCAAGTGAAGAGCGGTCCCTTGGTGGGGCGCCACAGGCCGGCCGTCGACGTGCTGTTCAAGTCCGTGGCCCGCTACGCGGGCGCCAATGCCGTGGGTGTCATTATGACCGGCATGGGGCGCGACGGGGCCGAAGGGATGAAGTTGATGCACGACGAAGGAGCGCCCACCATCGCGCAAGACGAACGTACCTGCATCGTGTTCGGTATGCCGAACGAGGCCATCAAACTGGGCGGGGTCGATCACACGCTGCCGCTCGACAAAATCCCTGAGAAAATACTGAAACTCGTCCAGAGCTGATGGCAAGCAAGCTCAGGAATACGGGTCGCTCGAGTCTTCGCTGGAACCGGAGCCCTCGTCGCCGTATGCATCCGGGCCGGATTGGTCCATCCAACTCTCCGACCCGCTTGGGCCGGGCAGGATAGGCTGGTTGCCCATGTGGCGTGTCTCGTTCGCGCTGGTCACGCGGATGGCGGGGATATCCTTGAATACGCATACCGATTCGCAGATACCGCATCCAATACACAATTCCGGGTCCACCCGGGGCTGCTTGAGCACCACCTTCTTGCCATCGCGCAACTCGACTTCCGTCGACACGAAGTAGATGGCTTTGGGCGAAGTCGGACAATGCTCCTCGCAGATCAGGCAGGTCCGGCCATAGGCAAACGGCAGGCAGCGCGCCCGGTCGAAGGTCGCGAGGCCTATCTTCACCTTCTGCTTCTCCTCGATAGACAGTGGTTCGATGGCCTCCGTTGGGCACATTTGGCCGCACAGGTTGCAGTTATACTCGCAGTACCCCAGCCGGGGAACCAGCCGCGGCGTCCAGATGCCCTCGAGTCCCGCTTCGAGCCCGGTGGGATGCAGCGCGTTCGTCGGGCATACCCGCATACACGCGCCACACTTCACGCAGCGCTTCAGAAACCCGCGCTCGTCCAACGCGCCCGGCGGGCGAATCAGCGCCGGGTTGTACACCCGGGCCTGAGCCTCGGGGTTCAGGCGCATCATCACCATCGCCCCGGCTCCCGTCAGGCCCGCGCACAGGGCCGCACGTTTAGAGATGTCGAGTTGGGCCTCGGGCGGCGCCTTGGTGGGGGCCCTCAACCCGAACGTGATCGCGTCCTTGTGGCACACCGCCACGCAGTTCCAGCACCCGAAACACTCCATCGAACGCCAGCCGCCTGGCTTTTCCGGGCTGGCCGCCGCCGGGCACTGCATCGCGCACCGTCCGCACTCGACACAGCTTCCCTTTTCCACCAGACGCAGCGCGGAGCGCTTCGCGCACACGCCCAGCAGTGCCCCCAGCGGGCAGACGTAGCGGCACCAGAAACGAGGGCGGTACAGGTTCAACAACACGATCGCCACGAACACCAACGTCATCAGCGTCGCCCCGAGGAAGACCGGCCGCTCGCGGACGAACACGTGGTCTCGCAGGAAGCGGTAGGAGGGTTCCGTGACGGAGGTCGCCTTCAACGGACCCACTTGGGGGTTCGCCTGATACACGGCCGTCGCCCCATCTTCGACCGCATACTGCGTTCCCGGCGCCAGGACGGTCGTGGTGGTACGGTACAACAGCGACAGCGGGTCAAACACGCCAATCCAGTGGCTGCCGAACGCCGCCATTACCAGCAGCGCCACCAGGAGCAGATACTTGGCCCGTTGCCACGGCGACCACGGATCCGTCCGGCGGCGCAGGTTTTTGGCGTAGCGCCGGAACCACGCCGCCATATTGTGGACCGTTCCCAACGGGCACACCCACCCGCAAAACACGCGGCCCAGCAGCACCGTGATGGCGATGGTCACCAAGGCCAGCAGGCACGCCACGGGTAACGCGTGCGAGGCCAGCCACGTGCCTACCAGGATCAGCGGATCGATGTGGAAGAATGCGTTCACCCAAACGGGCAACGGCTCTCCGGAACCATGAACGCCCGCATACCACACCAGCCACAGGAACAGCAGAAGGCACGCCGCCTGCACCAGGCGGCGTGCCCAAATCACTTTCTTGGCAACGGTTCGAGAACTCACGCGACGGTCAATTCCTTCATCGCAAGCTTACGGTAGTCCATCTGGCCCAGGCCGCGCTTCTCGCCGGCGACAACCGACTCGATCTCACTCGGGTCGTTGCCCAGCAACTCCGCGCCGAACGCATCCAACGCGACCACGTCCGTGCCGGCCGCCACCGTGTCCATCCGCTTCACGTCGTTCAGGTTGCCGCCCGTCGGCCCGTTGCGCAGCAGCACACGCGTGGCGTCCAACACGCTCAGCGTCGGCTTCATAAAGGCGGTGATATCACACAGGCACGTTGCCAGCGCCTGGTGCCACTGTCCCCGGTTTCCGCCGACGATGCCCATGTAGTTTTTCATGCACACCGTCGCCTTCGCAATCGCGTGATGCTTCGCGATCGGCACGTTGATCACCAAGTCCGACTCCACGATCTCCGGATACACGAGCCACTTCTCCAGGCGTTCGCCATCGAGGGCCATTTCCCGGAACCGGCTGTCGTCCAGATAGACCACCTCGGCCCCCGCGGTTTTGGCCGCGGCCTCGATGCCGCTCTTCGGATACGACTCTTTCGCCTTGTGACAGGTCCGGTCGCCCACCTTCACCTTCTTCGCGCCCGCGTCCATGCACAACCGTACCAACGTGCCGACGATATCCGGGTGCGTGTTGGCCGCGAATTCCGGCGCGCGGTTCCAAGCCATATTGGGCTTGATCCAAACCACGTCGCCCTTCTTCACGAAGCGTCCCATGCCGCCCAAGCCTTCGATGGCCTTCTCGGTCAGCTTCGTGGCCTCCTCCGACATCGGCACATCGGCGTTTCCCGTCCATCGCGCGATGCACAACTGCGTGTCGGCCTGGGCCGCCGACACGCCGGCCGGGCCCAGCACCGCCATTCCGCCCGCAACCGCGCTGCGCTTCAGAAATTTGCGTCTTGTCTGTCCTGCCATGTCCATACTCTCCAGGCTTTTCCAGGCTTCCGGATAGGGCCGCCCCGCTCGGTGCACGCCGGGACACTCGTGCGGCCGCAGTTTGCCTGCTTCTACAACTGCCACGATTATACCGGCAGGGCGCAGATTCGTCCACCTTCGCGCGGTCTCCCCTGTTTGATCTGCGTCTTGCATTGAGGCCACTATGCAGGATGTGCGCCGTCCGGTGGCGGCTCTTGAGCACGAAAACGGGAGAGGTCACATGGAGCGCGAGGCAAGCTTCGAGACGCGAGACGGCCTGGAACTTTACGAGCGCAGTTGGGAGCCTCAAGACGAGACCCGGGCCAACGTGGTACTGATCCACGGCTATGGCGAGCATTGCAGCCGCTACGCCAGCCTGGCGCACCGGTTCAACGGCTCAGGGCTGGCCGTGCATACGTTCGACCAGCGAGGCTTCGGCAACTCCCCCGGACGCCGCGCCTATATCAACAACTTCGACGACGTCCTCGTCGATCTCGACTGCTACCTGGCCCATATTCGACCCCGCCTTGAGGGAAAGCCCTGGTTCATGATGGGGCAGAGCTACGGCGGGTTGATCGTCGGCGCCTACGCCGAAACCCGCGATATCGACGCGGCGGGACTCGTCTTCTGCAGTCCGTTTCTGGCCTTCCCCGGCGACGTGTCCAAGGTACTCGTGGCCCTCAGCGGCGTGGTCGGGGCGTTGATGCCATGGTTGCCCGTTGGCGATGTCGACACGACGGGCCTGTCGCGCGACCCCGCAGTGGTGGAAGAGGCCGACAAAGACCCGCTGAACTACCACGGCCGCGTACGCGCACGCACCGGCGGGCAATTCGCCAAGGCCATCCGCCGCACCCTCGCCAACGCCGGCGCCATCAAAGCCCCCGTCCTCATCATGCATGGCTCAGAAGACCGCGTCGTGTCGCCTAAAGGAAGCCATCTGCTGTACACAGTCATCGGTTCCGAGGACCGCACCCTGCGCATCTTCGACGGCGGTTATCACGAACTCTGGCACGATCTCGACAAAGACGTCGTCCTGGCCGCCATCTGCGACTGGATCGGCTGTCACTGTTCAGAGGGATGAGCGAAAATCGGGGACTGTACCAAGCGAGGAGCGTATGCGACGAAACGGGACTGTCTCCAATTCTTCGCGGTGTATCTGAACCAGCCCTACAGATCCGCCAGCCGTACCGGTCCGCCTTGGGACGCCGAGCGGTCGGCCGCGATGCACAACGCCATCGTTTTCGCTGCGTCGTCCACATCGGGGAACGGACACCTGTCCTCGACGATACAGTCTAGCAGATGAGCCACCTCGCCCCGGAACGGGTGGTGGCTCACATCGCCACTGTCGGGCAGCACACACGGGAGCGTCGTGAAGTCATTCTGACCCGGGAACAGCTTGGGCGCGTAGATCTGGTTATTGCGCAGCGAACCCTCGGTGCCGTATACGCCGATGTGGAATACGTAAGGCATCTTCGCGTCGAAGCAACTCGTCGTGCGGCCCACCACGCCGTTGTCGAACTGGACGATGGCCGTGCATGTGCCGGGATATTCGATCGGGTTTTCCGTCTTGACTTCATACGCCGACACCTCCACCGGCGCGGCCCCCGCAAACCAGCGCAACGCGTCTACCGCGTGACAGCCCGCGGCCAACATCGACGTGCCGCCCTGCCGCTTCGTGCCCAGCCAACGATCCGGCCCGCACCAGATCCGGTGGAAGTAATCCACCTCGATCATGAAGATGTTGCCGAACGCGCCCTGCTCGATGAGGCTCGCGACGGTTTCCAGCAGCGGGTTCCAATGCAGCACGAAACTGACCACGCTCTTGACCCCCGCCTGGCCGATCGCCTCCTGTTGCACACGCACCTCGTCCATCGTCAGGGCCACGGGTTTCTCAATGACCACGTGTTTGCCCGCCTCCGCCGCGGCGACCACGTACTCCGTGTGCCGATCGTGCGGGGTGGACACCACCACGATGTCGATGTCGTCGCGGGCCATCATCGCCGCCGCGTCGTTGTCGATGGTGCAGTCGAGCTTGTAGGTATCGCGATAACCCTCCGGTTTCGCCTTCGATCGGCTCACCAACGCCCGCACCTCGGAGCGTTCATCAAGTTGAAACGCTTTGATGTACTCCTCCGAAACCCAACCACATCCGATGATGCCAACACCCAACTGAGACATGTCACGTTCCTTCTTGTGAAGTAGCTCCATTTCGGGGATAGCCCCAAATGGTCTGATGACTCCCCTCGTGGCGCGCGCCGCAAAGGTAGCAATCAACAGGCGCCTCGGGCGCGCCACAATACGCTGCCCGACGTTCGGGCCTACTGTGGCGTCCAGATTTTCTCGGCGGCGACGATCTCGCAATCTTCCGGCAGCGGCAACTGATCCGGCGACTTCGCGAAAAACACGAACCCCTTGTACACCGTCATGTACTGATAGTTAGTCTTGAAGAAACCGCCCTGCGCTTCAACCACCAGCGGCGCTTCCGGCTGGCGATCGAGGATCGCCTGAAAGTCGTCCGGAGACACCCGGACAATAGCCCCCGACGCCTTGATGGCATTGGCAATGGCCGCTGCCGCTGCCGCACCGGCGCCTCCTGCTCCTGCTGCTTCCGCCATGGGCATCCTCCTTGTGCTGTAAGCAAGATGCACTATATCGGCGCCCCTCCTGGCGAATCAAATAAGGCGGGACTGTGGCTGAGTGATCCCCCGTCAGAAATGGGGGCCCCCGGCTGCCGGGGGAGACTTACTTCGGAGTCAAGCCCTCCTCGGGTTCCGGAAACATCACCGGCACGAGTTGGTCCATGGAGGCTTTGACGTCGACCTTGGCCGTCAACTCCCAGAACGAGGTGTTCATCTGGCGTAGCGCGAACACCGACGCGATCCAGGCCTGCGTCCATCCGCTTTCGATGGACCAGGCCCCCCAGCCCGCATCGCCGTTACTCCCCCAGCACTCCCATTTGTCATAGTCGAACGCGCGATACCACGCCCCGTCCAATTCAGGGTGCGATTCAGAATACGTCTGAATGCGGCAAAAGAACTCGGCAAGCTTCTTTTCCGCCTTGGCATAGCGCGGATCGCCCGTGGCGGCGGCGGCCTCGTGGAGGCCGAGGAAGGCGAAGTTGGACGTGTAGAGCAGGTCGCACACCGGGTCGCCGTTCGCTTGGAGCAACGTGGCTTCGGCTGTCCCATAGGCCTCGTTGGACTTGGGCGGACCGTAAGCCCCCGTGCCCTCGGGTCCAAGCTCCTCGCGAATCGCGCCGCAGGGCACTTGGTCGGCGAGCAGGTCATCGGCGATGCGGCTCAACCACGCCCGGTGTTCCCCGGTGTCCTCGATGCGTACCAGCCACGCCAGTGGCAACAGCATGCGCGCGCGTTCCTGCTGTAGGCCGTTGGTCCATCGCCACTTCGCGGGGTACGCTTTCATCGTCATGCCGATGGCGGTCTTGGTGCGATCGAGGAACGGAGCATAGCCCGTGCGCTCATAGGCCCAGAGGAAACAGGCCCACAGATAAGCCTCGTAGTGCGGCGCATAGTGGATGGTGCCCCTGTCGAAATAATAGCGCCATCCCGCCGCCTTGAGAGGCTCCTCATCGAGGCGGCTGCCGCGGAACCCCTTGGTGCCCGTGGTGCGCAGGTTGGCCAGCAGGCAACGCATCACGTTCTCGTCCCACTGCGTCTTCTCCAGCAGAGCGGCCGCCGCGATGGTACCCAGCATACTCCGGGCGTTGTCGTCACCGTAATAGACCCCCGACCCCTGCCCCGTATACCACCCAAACAAGCCAAACGAAGGGCTATTGACATCCGCACGCGGCCCCTGGGCCAAGCCGGACTTGAAATGAACGAAGTCAAGCAGATTGGCGGCCGTGTCGCGCGAGCGCGGCGCGTCGTGGATGACGCCATCGAAGGCGAGCGCCATGCCAGTCTCCGACATACAGTCATTACGCCGGCAATAGCGGAGCGGTTGGCGGCCATCGGTCTCAATGCTGGAAGCAAAGCCCTCGAGCGCGCCCAGCGAACCGTCGCCGACGGGCCAGTGCAATTCGGGCGGCGGGCCTACCGGGTTCTCGGCCGTCTCGTACTTCTCGACTTCCGAAAGCCAGTCCTGGTGAACAAGCAACTTCGACTTGAAAAACCAGAAACCGGCGCGGCGCAGAACCTGGCGTTCAATATCCTCGGGAAGCGGCTCACCTGCGGAGAAAGTCGGGCGAACGGTAGGCTCCCACTCGCGCACGCGGACCGGCCGGCGCGCAAGCCATTCGAGAATCTCCGACCAGACCGTCCGCCACGATTCGACGGGGGCATAGCGCCCCGTGACCATGTGGCTGAGTTTGGTCGACGCGATAAGGACGTCGCCCAGAGGGTGACGGGCAAGCAAAGGGAACATGACACACTCGGGGTCACGAGGTGTCACCCACTCGGGCAGTCCGTAGACCGCCGAGTCATAGCCGGCCACCCGGCTCAGAACGAAATGCGGTCGAGCAACGTCGATCGGCACGTAGGCGCATTCGTTGAGCCCCAGGATACTACGCGGTTTGAGGCCGGGCATAAACCAGTCGCTGGCGATGACACCGCGTTCCCACTGGGCCGTACGGCTCGGGCCTATGTAGACGCCCGGAATGGCGTTGGGATACTCGATGTAGACGCGCAGGCGCTTGGAAACCGCCTTGTCCAGGGCTTCTCCCGGCAAGAACACGGGCTCCTCGGGATAGTTGTCGGCAAGAATCAACACGCCGGCGCCCTCAGGCGCAAACCAGATGGCCTCCTCGGGTTGGTCGAAACGCATGAAGTTCGTGCCGTCGCCGGTCAAAAGACGATACAGGTCGTTGCTAGGACTACAGGCGAAAACAAGCTTCACGTCATCCCCCCTTTGGGCAAAGGCTTGACCGCACAGGGCCACGCACACCGCAATAGTCGCACACCAGCAGAACACGCTTCGCATGGGAACTCCTTGCACACTTGGCTTCGGGGCTCGGCACGGCCCGGATTGAGACGGACCGAAAGGAAATCTGCCTACTGTATATACTAACGTGGAAACGTGGATTGTGACAACACAACGCCGAGGGGAAGCAATCTCATAGGCTCCGTGAAACCGCGGAACGCAGCTAGCAGGGGCAGCTTGCAGGGCGTAGCTAGCAGAGCGCAGGCAGCGGAGCGCAAAGTCACCTCCAGCTATACCCCAACATGTCATTGCGAAGAGCAGCGACGAGGCAGTCTCATGTTGTCCAAAGCGTAGGACTTCCCTCGTTCTTAAGGGATCGTGCAAGAATAACGCCACCGTTTTCGCATCTCATCTTCACGCTATCTTCGAGCGCTTCTCAATCGCAAGAACCTCAAAATAGCTGGCTATTCCTGCGGTTTTGCTCAATCGTCGCGCTCAAATCCGACGCAAATCTGAGC
>JAACEL010000559.1 GCA_011682535.1 Nitrospiraceae bacterium
CGGCAGGGCGTCGCACCCACTGAGAAAGCGTTCCGCTCGGTCGAGGGCAAGATCAGCTACGTCGTCCGCCTCAACAAGGGCACTGGCAAGTCCCTGCGCCACAGGCTCAGGCTGCTAGGCAAAGCGACCATGTGTATGGATGGATGCTAGCTGGGAATTGCCGGGGTGAGCTACGTTACATCCACGAGAACTGGCGCACAACTTGTCATTTCGACCGCAGGGAGAAATCTCTTGCCACGGACGCATCGGTACTTCGTCTACGTACTGACCAACAAGAACGACAAAGTCATGTATGTGGGTATGACGAACGATCTTGAACGGCGCGTCTACGAACACAAGGCCAAGTTGCTCAAGGGTTTCACAAAGAAGTACAACGTGAGCAAGTTGGTCTACTATGAAGAAACAGGCGACGTGAGTACCGCGATAGCGAGGGAGAAGGAAATCAAGAAATGGCGCCGAGAGAAGAAGAACCGACTCGTCGAAACCCTCAATCCTGAATGGAAAGACTTGAGCGAAGGGTGGTTCGAGATCTCTCCCTGCGGTCGAGATGACCGTTGAGCGGGTGGCTTCGGTGAAGCGGAAGATGGCGCCCACGGAATACGGGGGCGCTTCGCTGTGATCTTGGCGTTCGTCGGTGACCTACTCCGCTAATGCATTTCGACATCGCACGAGCCGATGGCGGGGCGGTAGTAGTTGAATTGGACGTTGGGGTGGTCGGCTAGGAGGCTCATGGGGACGGCGGCGTCGGCGACCTGTTTGCCGATCATGAAGGCGGTGAGGCGCATGCCGAAGGGGTTGTCGTGCATGCCGGCTTGCCAGATGGATACTTTGCCGGCTTTCCAGGTTTCGACGGGGCCGACGGTGCTGGCTTGGGTGGGCACTTCGTTGACTTTGCCGCCGCCGGAGGTGCGGGCGTTCTGCATGATGGTCATGGGGTGCAGGTCGACGACGCGGGTGGCCAGCTTGCGGTATTCCTCGGGCGTGGGAGGCGCGTCTTTGTAGGCGCCTTCGCGTTTGAGGGGGTCGTTGAAGGCCCAGTGTTTGACGTCGCCTTGGCCGCCTTGCATGACGGCGCAGCGGATGTGGTCGTAGGTGGCGGAGTATTCGGCGAGGTCGCCGGAGGGGAAGTGGAGGTTGGCTTCGGGCATCTTGAGGCCGTTTTCGATGCGGTCGAAGCACAGTTCCATGTCGGCGTTCTTGAACGAGAGGGGATGGTCGGGCAGCACGGGTTTGCCGTCCTGAACCCATTCGTCCATGCCCCAGAAGTGCGCGCCTTTGGCGGCAAGGTCGATGCCCATGGCGTTGACGAGCCGGGCGACGAGGGGGAGCTGTTCGGTGGGACCGATGGGGCCGCACACGCCGACGGGGTTGTCGGGGGTCGATTGCGACCAGGCGTCGATGTATTCGAGCGCCTCGGCGAGGTAGAAGTCTTCGAGCGTGTCGTAGAACACGACGCGGAACCCGTCGCGCGACAACTGGAGCAAGTCGTCGGCGGTGAGATTGGCGACATCGTTGAGCAGGTCGTCGTCCAAGGTCGTATAGTCCCACCATTCGGGCGCTACCACACTAAGCTTTCGCATTGCCGTTCTCCTTCTATGCTGTGCCCGTTCCGCATCGGGCGGCCTCGTCGGCGACCGCGGTGAATTCGTCGAGTATCTCCGCGCCGGGTGGCGGTCCGGCGATACTCACGATGATAATGGCCGCGGCCGAAAAAAGAAAGCCGGGCACGATTTCGTATACGTCGAACAGGCCGCCTTCGAGCTGCTTCCAGATAAGGACGGTGAGCCCGCCCGTGACGAGTCCGGCGAGCGCACCGCCGTGGGTCATGCGCCGCCAGAACAGGGAAAACAGGATGGCGGGTCCGAATGCGGCGCCGAATCCCGCCCAGGCATAGGCGACGAGTTCGAGCACGGAACTGTCGGGGTTGAGCGCGAGGAACACGGCCAGTACGGCGACGCCCACGACGCTCAGGCGGCCGACCCATACCAGCTCGTTCTCGGACGCATTTTTGCGGACCAGGGCCTTGTAGATATCCTCCGTGATGGCGGATGTGGTCACGAGAAGTTGGGAGTCGGCGGTGCTCATGATGGCGGCCAGAATCGCGGCAAGGAACACGCCCGCGAACACGGCCGGGAGCATTTCCTGAACCATGAGAATAAACACCTTCTCCGCGTCGCCGCCGGCGAGGCCGGGCCCGAGGTAGGCGCGCCCGGCGATGCCTGCCAACACGGCCCCCGCGAGTGAAACGAGCACCCAGACGATGGCGATGCGGCGTGCGCCGGCGATGTCGCGAGGCGAACGAATGGCCATGAAGCGCACGAGAATGTGGGGCTGTCCGAAGTAGCCGAGTCCCCACGCCATGGAGGAGATGATGGCGATCCACAGGCCGATCCCGCCGAGGCCATCTTTGAGATACGCGATCTCGAAGAAGTGAGGGGCGGCAGCGCTGACGGAGGCGATGATGGCCGCCGGACCGCCGGAGAGCACCACGGCCATAATGGGGACGATAAGGATTGCGAAGAACATCAGCGTGGCCTGGACGAAGTCCGTCCAGCACACCGCGCGGAATCCGCCGAGGAAGGTGTAGGACACGACGACGAACGCGCCGACGATCAGCGCGGCGGTGTAGGGGAACCCGAAGACGGCGCTGAACAGTTTGCCCCCGGCGACGAAGCCGGAGGAGGTGTAGATGAGGAAGAAGACGAGGATAAACACGGCGGAGATAATGCGCAGCGGCCCGCCCGTCGCGCGGAAACGGTATTCGAGGTAGTCGGTGAGGGTAATGGTGTCTTCGGACACGGCGGTGTAGATGCGCAAGCGTGTGGCGACGAGGCGCCAGTTGAGGTAGGTGCCTACGGCGAGTCCGATCGCGATCCACGCGGACGCCAGTCCGGACACGTAGGCCGCACCCGGCAGGCCGAGCAGCAGCCACCCGCTCATGTCGGACGCTTGCGCGCTGAGCGCCGCCACCCACTTGTTGAGCGAGCGTTCGCCGAGGAAGTAGTCCGAAACGCTCTCGGTGCGCCGGAAGAAGAACACGCCGATCGCTAGCATACCGGCGAGATAGAACAAGAAAACGGCCGCAATACGGGTGGTTTCCGCCGACA
>JAACEL010000160.1 GCA_011682535.1 Nitrospiraceae bacterium
GGCCCGGCCCTTCAGCAGGACGCGTATCGTCGTGTATAGTGTTCGGCGACAGAACCGCGGAAGGAGACGCTCCATGACGCTGAGAATGGCTTTTCTAACCTTGGCTTGCTTTGCCCTGGCAGCTTGCGCTCACCGCAATCCCCTGCCCACAACCACGGCGAGGTGCACCATGTATAAAGCTCCCGAGCAACAGCCCGTCTACATCGGCGGGGAAGGCGGCTACCACACTTACCGTATTCCCGCGTTGTTGGTCACGGCCAAGGGAACGGTGTTGGCGTTCTGCGAAGGCCGCCGGAACAGCGGCAGCGACGAGGGCGACATCGATCTGGTACTGAAACGCAGCTTCGACCATGGCGTCACATGGCAGGACATGCAGGTGGTCTGGGGCGAGAAGGGCGACACCACCATTGGTAACCCCTGCCCGGTTCAGGATACGAAGACCGGGCGGGTCTGGCTGTTGTTCTGCCGCAATAACAGCCGTGTTTTCGTCACGTACAGCGACGACGAAGGCGCGACCTGGAACGAACCGCGCGAGATCACCGGCGACGTCAAACCGGACAACTGGACCTGGTACGCCACCGGCCCCGTCCATGGCATCCAGTTGGACTCCGGCCGGCTCCTCATCCCCTGCGACCACCGCATTGCGGACGACGAGCGCCAGTATTCGCATGTCGTCTACAGCGACGACCACGGCGCCACCTGGACACTGGGCGGCAGTCTCGATCCGCTTACCGACGAGTGTACCGCCGTACAGACGGTTGGCGGCGAGGTCTATCTCAACATGCGCAGCTACGAGGACAAGCATCGCCGCGCAGTCGCCTGGAGCAACGACGGCGGGGTCACGTGGACGGCCCCCGTGCTAGACCAGACGCTCGTGGAGCCGCGTTGCCAGGCCAGCGCCGTGCGCCTGACGACGGTGGAAGACGGCGGCCGCAACCGCGTGCTCTTCGCGAACCCCGCCAGCCCGATGCGCGTGAAAATGACGGTCCGCGTCAGCTACGACGAGTGCCGCACCTGGAATGAGGGTAAACTCCTCCACGAGGGACCGTCGGCGTACTCGGACCTGGCCGTCGCGGCCGACGGAACGATCCTGTGTCTCTATGAACGGGGCCCGAAGAATCCCTACCAGACGATCACCATCGCACGATTCGGCCTGGGTTGGCTCGAAGAATAGCGAGAACTGACGCGTGCAACCCCTCGCTGCGTGGTAGAATAGTCCGTACGGTGTGCTTGGGATGTGTCAGGGTGACGGGAAGCTGTCGCCCCGTCGACGGCGCCGCCAGATTGCAGAATTGCATGCCAACATACTGTCGCACAATACCTTGCGCCACATGCCCCAACGCCGAGCGGCACGCGGAGAATCTCGGGCACGGGACTTGCTTCCCGAGTGCGGATCACTCTGTGCAGCAACTGGCAAGGAGCCGCCCATGCTCAACAATCGCACCATCGCAATGACTCGGTTGTCGGTCTTCGTTTTGGCACTGGCGCTGATGATCGCCTCGTCCGCAACGGCGGCCACGTATTACGTCGACGCCACCAACGGCAATGACGATTCGTCCGGCCTCTCGGAAGCGGAGGCTTGGCAATCCTTCACGAAGATACCGGCCACCAGCTACCAGCCCGGCGACTCCGTGCTGCTCAAGCGTGGCGAGGAGTGGCGCGAATCGCTGGTGATCAGTACCAACGGCACGTCCCAAGCCCCGATTACTTTGGGGGCATACGGCTCGGGCCCCGCGCCGGTCATCAACGGCGCCGAACGCGTCACCGGCTGGACCGAAGCCACGGCCAACACCTACACCGCCACCGTGAGCGCCACGCCCGAGTTGGTCGCCTTCGACGGCGTGAAGGGTGACCGCATGGACTCCGCCGGGGAAGTGGACGCCGCGCGCGAGTGGTTCTGGGCCGACGGTGTGCTCACGGTCTATTCGACGTCGACTCCGGTCAACATTGAGGCGGGCTCACGGCGCAACACGTTGCACCTCTATCAATGCAGCTACATGACGCTGAAGGATCTGGAGATCAAGCACGGTTTCGAGCCCGTTCTGCTGAGCGACGCCTTGCATGTCACCGTTGAGAACCTTACCGTCCATGACAGTGCAGGATTCGGCGGCATCATTCTCGGCGCCGGCGCCTCTGGACGCGGACAGTACAACACCATCCAGGATTGCACGATCTACAACATGACCTCGAGCCGGGAGTCGGTCCTCTCGGACGGACTGGGGCACGGCATCTTCGTATGGGGCACGGACATCTGCGGTAATAATACCTTTGCCAACAACCTCGTCCGTGACGGTGGGGGCGGCGGCATACTCTTGTGCGACACTTCCGACAATCTCGTCACGGGGAATACCGTCCATGGCCTGGGTTACGCGGGTCTCGTGCTGGCCGGAATGGGCTCCGAGAACAATATCTACGAGAAGAACCTCGTCTACGACACGTGCCATCTTGAGAACGACTGCTTCGGCATCAATTTCTACAGGGTCGGCAGCAACAACACCATCCGCTACAACGTGGTCCACGATCAGTACATCTTCACCGAGGAGGAAGTCGGGATCCCCGGTTTCCCCGAGCGTAGCGGCGGCATCCGCTTCGATGGGGACACGTGGATCGGCGTCACGGACAAGACGGGGAACGTTATCCACAACAACGTGATCTACAACGAATTCGAAGGCATCCAAGTCTTCAACTACAGCAACGTGCTCATCACGAACAACACGGTGTACAACACCAAGCGCTCGGGAATCTACGTTGGCTCTGGTGGCGTCGAGGGCACGGGCAATGCCAACGTGGTTAAGAACAACGTCATCCACACCGTAGAGCAAGGGTTCATCGCACACAATAATGCCACGAACACCACGTTCGACAACAATGTCTACTTCGATGCCGACACGGACGCCTTCTTCTGGAACTCCGGCTTCGTCAACTTCCAAACCTGGAAAAGCTTGAGCGGAATGGACGGCCAGTCCGTCATGGCCGATCCGCTATTCGTTAACGTTACTGGACTTGATTTTCACCTGCGTCCCGAGTCGCCCTGCATCGATCAGGCCGTCAGCTACGGCCTGCTGACGCAGGACCATGACGGCAACACCAGGCCACAGGGCGAAGGCCCCGACATCGGCGCATTCGAAGCCGAGCCCCCCGTTCCGGCGGACACCACCCGGCCGGTGATCGCGCTGCTGGGCAGTTCTCCGGTGCAGGTCGTCAAGGGCACGCCCTATAGCGACGCCGGGGCCACTGCGTCGGACGACACCGATGGTGATCTCACGGCCCAGATCGTCGTTGTCAATAACGTCGACACTGCGCAGGTGGGGGCCTATACCATTACCTACGACGTCAGCGACGCCGCGGGTAACGCCGCTACCCAGGTTATCCGCACCGTCAACGTCGTCGACAACGACGCCCCCGTGATCACAATGCTGGGTTCCGCCACCGTCAGCCTGAGCGTCGGCGACACCTACATTGACGCCGGGGCCACCGCCCAGGATACACAGGACGGCAACATCACCAGCCAGATCGTGACGACCAACACGGTCGACACCGCCGTGGCGGGCTCTTACACCGTGACCTACAACGTCAGCGACGCCGCAGGCAACGCGGCCGTCCCGGTGGTACGAACTGTCCATGTCGCCGACAACGATGCCCCCTCGATCGCCCTGCTCGGGTCGCCCAGCGTCACCATCGAAGTCAAGACGGCCTACACTGACGCAGGCGCCACCGCCAGCGACGCCCAGGACGGCAACATCACGTCAGCCATTGTCACGGTAAACAGTGTCAACACTGCCGTCCTCGGCACGTACACCGTCACCTACAACGTGACCGACTCCGCGGGCAACGCCGCGCCGGAGGTCACGCGTACGGTGAGGGTCGTCGACACGACCGCCCCGGCGATCTCGCGCGCGGGGGCCTCCCCACTCAACGCTGAAGCCGGGTCCGCCTACACTGACCCCGGCGCCACGGCCCAGGACAACTACGACGGCGACATCTCGACCGCCCTGGTCACGCTGAATCCGGTCGACACCGCCATTCCGGGC
Organism: Nitrospiraceae bacterium; assembly: GCA_011682535.1. GTDB lineage: Bacteria > Hydrogenedentota > Hydrogenedentia > Hydrogenedentales > SLHB01 > JAACEL01. The sequence continues at coordinate 4,032 of JAACEL010000160.1, forward strand.
ACGTACACCGTGACCTACAACGCCACCGACTCGTCGGGCAACGCGGCCACCGAGGTCACCCGGACCGTGGTAGTCGCCGACACGATCAAGCCCATGATCGCTTTGGTCGGAAGCAGCGAGGTCACCATCGAGGGTGGCGACCCCTACAGCGACGCAGGCGCGACGGCCCAGGACTCGTTTGGCGGCAATCTCACGGCCGATATCGTGACGGCGAACCCCGTTAACACGTCGGTCCCGGGCTCTTACACCGTCACCTACAACGTCTCCGACACAGCGGGCAACGCCGCAAGTGAAGTGACGCGAATCGTCCACGTCGTGGATACCCAGAAGCCGGCGATCACCATCCTCCAAGACTGATCCAACCGGCCCAGACCAAGGAAACGCACTTGCGCAACCCACCGGGGTGGGCCGCGCAAATGCGTTTCCTGCTTTCACTTGCACCCTGTTGTCAATTCAACGAATCTCCACCTCACCTTCGTCGCCCTGTCAGCAATCTGTCGCCAGAAGCCGCTAAGCTTACGGCGCAGATGCATCCGGACGCTTCGGGCGAACTCACACAAACCCACTAGCAAAAAGAACTTAGGCTATTAGCAAACGCACGGAGTCCCCTCGATCTTGCCCTGGGCACGATGCTTGCTCTTATCAGTGGTTCTACGCAAGCACTATGGATTTAACGTCGAGGTATGGCTCATGGTTTTGTGCAACACACGAACGAACGCAAGCGCCCTGGCGCTCTTCGGCATCTTGGCCCTCATCCCCTTCCTTGCTCAGGCCGACACCATCATTGAAGTCGGTTCGGTGTACATCGACGCCACCGCCACCGCCGCCGATGCCTGCGAGGGCGACTTGACCGCAGCCATTCAGACGGTCAACAACGTCAACGCCAATGTTCTCGGCACTTACAGCGTCGTCTACGAAGTCAGCGATTCCTCCGGCAACACGGCACAGGCCACGCGCACAGTACACGTTGTCGACACCACCCGCCCTGTCATCATCCTCGCCGGCGACAACCCCCTCCAGATCGACGAAGGCGCCGAGTACACCGATCCCGGCGCGGCCGCTTTCGACAACTACGATGGGAACCTGAGTGCCCAGATTGCCGTGGGGGGCACGGTTGACAGCAGCGAAGTCGGCATTTACACGCTTACCTACAACGTCAGCGACGGCTCGGGCAATGCAGCCGCGCAGGTGACCCGAACGGTCGAGGTGTTCCCGGCCAAGAACGACAGCCCGTTACTCACCATCGCCGCCCCGTTCGACGGCGCCACGCTCTACGTCAGCTCTGGCGTCGCGGTGGTCCCCTTCACCATCACCACCACGACCGATGTCGAAGTCGACAGCATGGAGTACGCGCTCGACGGCGTCCCGTTCGGCATGGCGTCCGAAGCGCCGTACGAAGCCATTACCATGCTCGACGTTGCGGCGTTCGGCCTGGGCCAGCACACGCTTACCGCCACTGCCCAGCGCACTGACACTCAGGAAACCATCAGTACCCAAGCCGCCCTCACCATCGCGGCCATCACCGTTCAGGATGACGCCGACGGCAACGGCATCCCCGACAACCCCTTCACCACGCTGAGCCACGAAGGCGACGTCTGGATGCACACCGTCACCGTGCCCAGCACCGGTGCCCAACGCGTCGTCGCCGCCACGCGCTTCGAGAACACCGAACTGTGGCTGCCCAGCGACACACCGGTCAGCTTCCATGTGCAGAGCGCCAACGACGCCGGCCGCTACATCACGCTGGACGTCCCGCGGACACTAATCCAGGCGAACGAAGCCGCCGTGCTGCTGGTGGAATTGGCCGACGACCTCGACACCTTGCTGGGCGCGGATGAAGCATCCTACCTTGGCACGATCTCGCAGGAGGTGGCCCTGGCCGACAACGGCCAGTATGCGGTCATCAGCGTAATCACGAGCACCGACGGCGGCGCGAGCTTTGCCGAACTCGACCAGACGCGCCTGGCCGCGGATCCGATTCATGTGGAGATGGCGTGGCTGAACCTCGACGACAACGAATTCCAGATCATCGGCGTCCACCCAATACTGACCACGGCCGACAGCGCCGGGGTCTACGTAGCCGGAATCGAGGATTACTGGACGGACGCCGGTATCGTCAACTTCACCGTCGAGCCGGGCAGCATGGCGGGCGACCTGAGCACGCTGGCCCTCGTAGCCCCGATGCAGACGGTGACGCCGGTCGCCGCGCCCACCATCACGACCACGTCGCTGCCAAGCACGAAGGTACACGCCAACACTTGGATCGCACTCGAAGCGACAGGCGGGACCGGTGGCTACACCTGGAGTCTCATCGCGGGCTCACTGCCCTACGGCATGGCACTCAGCGCCGACGGTGTCATCAGCGGCAAGACCTACTGGCGCGGTACTGCCGGCTTCACGGTGCAGGTCGCCGACGCCAACGGACAGACCGACACACAAGACCTTAGCCTCTACGTCAAAGGGTTCTGGTGGTAACCCGCAGCATGCAGGCTAACGGGCTACCCCCCTGGAAACCGAACCGGCAGTCGCCGGCCCGGTTTCTCTGCGTTTGAGAGGTTAGAGCAGTTTAAGTAGCTGCGGCCACAGAATTACTTGAACTGCTCTAGAACCGGTCGAAGGTCCAGACGTAGGGGGTTCGTTTGGGGAAGAGGGCGGCGAGAAGGGCGCGGCCTGGGGCGGTGAGGATGCGGCGGCGTTTGGCGAGGATGTCGTCGAGGTAGCGGTAGCCGGTGACGAGGTGCATGAGGTCGCCGGAAGCGATGCTGAGTCTGTTGGCGCCGGATTGCTGAGCGATGTCGATCGCGCCACGGCGGGCGCGGACGCGGTAGTTGACGCGGTCGATGACGAGCGTGATCTCGATCTGTTCGTTCCGCAGATTGGTGCGTGAGAGAAGATCTTCCCATTCGGGGATGAGGCTCTCAAGGGCTTCGGCTTGGTCCACAAAGGCCAGCATCGCGCCCTGGTCGCGCAGGATGCGCATCTCGTGAGTGGACTGGTATTGGAGCAGGTGGCGGGCGAAGGGATGGGGAGGCGGCATGAGGAAACGTATGCGGCCGAGGTTGGCGTCGGAGGCCAGTTGCCCGCAGGCGGCCAGTACGCTTGAGCAGGCCTGTGGGGCCGACACGCCAACCTCGCTGACCTGCATCTGTTTGTCGGAGGCGTGGGCGGTGAAGTAGGCGAGCACTTTACCGCTGTCGCTGGTGAGCACACTCATGTTCTTGCAGTGATCCCACTTGTTGGTGAGGTGGGCGGAGGAACGCAGCAGGGAACAGGCGATGTCGGTGTCGTTGGCGGCGTGGATTCTCTGGATAGCGGCGATGTCGCCGGGTTTGGCGGGGCGCTTGCGATATGGCGTTCGGGGCGCGTGGAGGGCTTCGGCGGTGTCGATGGCGATGGCGTAGTCGGCGAGCGTAGTGGTGAACCCGAAGCGGTGGTAGAAGTTCGGAATGCCGAACAGCATCGACACGTGGTAATGGTTCTGCTTGAGGTAGTCGAGGGTGTGGATCATCAGGGCGTGGCACACGCCCTTGCGGCGGTGGCGTTGTGCGGTGCTCACCCAGCCGAGGCCGCCCATTTTGAGTCGTGCTTCGCCAAGGCGGATGGTCTCGGTGTGCATGCGCAGTGCCCCGGCCAGTTCGCCTTTCCACAGGGCGATGCGGGTGTGCTCGCGGCGGAAGCCGGGATAGCCCTCCCCGCAGGCCTCCAGCCAGTTGAGGCCGGAGAAGTAGTCGGGGTACTGGACCTTGGCCATGAGGTCATGGGCCAGGCGGAGTTCTTCGTCGGTCTCGACCGGCTTGACAGTCAGTTCGCTCTTACTCATCGCGGTGTACTCCAAAACACTCCGGGATTGTAACACAGACACGCCCGGCGCCCGTCAGATCCGAACGCCGGGCGCCGCAGGGCGGGGGCGTATTGTGGCGCCCCCGAAGTGCCAGATGAGGCCTGTAGTTGCGGCAATCGTAGATTGCTTGCCGCGCGCGCCACGTGAAAGTTATCCGGCGATTCAGACGTCAAACCCTTTCTTCCCGAGAGCGGCTGCTTTCTGGTATATTCGCATATATTCGCACGGTGTATTGTGGGCCACGACGAAATCCGTTAGGAGTGAAAGAATGATCAGGTTCGGCGTTCTGTTGACCGTTTTGGCCGCGGTATGCGCGGGCGGGTGCGTTTCCGTACACGACGCAAACGTGGTGGTGGCTGCGCGTGGGCCGAGTGCCGGCGTGCGGCATGTGGTGCTATTCAAGTTGAAAGACGGCACCACTCCGGACCAACGCCGCGCCATCGAAGAGTCGTTCGCGGCCCTGGCGGGGCAGATTGACGAAATCGTGGACCTCGAGTGGGGAACAGACACCAGTCCGGAGGGACTGGCGCAGGGGTTCACGCATTGTTTCATCGTGTCGTTCGAAAACGAGGCCGGACGCGACGCGTATCTGCCGCATCCCAAACACCGGGCCTTCGTGGAATTGGCAGGGCCGCACTTCGAGAAGGTCTTGGTTGTGGATTTCAAGCCCGAACACTAGGAGTCAGACTCCTAGTGCCGAAACAGAGAGGCGGTTCGCGTGTCCGTTATCACCAATCCCGTCGCCGTTCGCGAGCTGTACAACGAACTCGCGGAGCGGGATGTGGCGATTCCGTGTTTCTGCGCTGAGAACCAGCGCACGGTCGAGGCCATCCTGCAGGGCGTTACGCGGGTGGCTGAGGAAATGGGGGTGGATGACTTGCCGGTCTTCATCGCCTTCACCGCCACGTATCCCGGCCGTCAGAACAGCGTGAACTGGACCAGCACGTCCGACCCGATCTGTGGGGCACGGCTGTGTCTGAGCGCGGTTCGGGTCTTGGCCGGCGACGACGGACCCTTTCGGAAGCTCCGGGTCTTTACCCATCTCGACCATGGTCAGCCCGACACGGACAGCGCGTTGCTGACTGAATGTCTCGACCCGTTCAGTTGCGTGATGTTCGACGCGTCCATGGTGCCATTTGACGAGAATATCCGGCGGACGGCGGAGTACGTAGCGCGATACAGCGACTTGGTGACGATCGAGGGTGCGGTCGACGAGATCGTGTCGTCGGGAGGGCAGCCTCAGGACTCGTTGTGCACCGTGGAAAGGGCCGAACGCTTTGTGAGGGAGACGGGTGTCGACCTGATCGTTCCGAACGTGGGCACGGAGCATCGGGCGACGCAGGAGGAGGCGAAGTATCACGGCGATCTCGCCCATGCCATTTCGGAGTCCGTCGGAAAGATTCTATGCCTGCACGGCACATCGTCGCTCAGCGGTGAAGACGTCGCGCGCTTGAACCGGGACGGCATCGTCAAGGTGAACATATGGACGCGGCTGGCGCTGGTGGGGGGACAGGCGGTCGCCCGGCACGTGCTGCGCGACTTGGGTAACGTGCTGGGGGCCGAGGAGATCGCATCGTTGGTGAATGAGGGATTGCTGGGTTCTGCGTTTGACGATCCGGCCCGCATCGAGCGGCTGTGGGGTGGGGCGCTCGGTCCCAAGCTGAATTCGGTGGCTGAGACCGCGCGGAGGAGGGTCTGGGTGGACGACGTGTCCTCGGTCGTGGGAGAATACCTGTTTGCGTTTGGCTACCGGCACTATGGGAATGCGTGATGGGTAAGTTAGACGATGCGAACCAAGCGATGTTGGCCGCCATTGACGGGATAGTGCCGGACCTGGTGGAACTGCGTCACGAGTTGCACCGTCATCCGGAACTGCGGTTTGAAGAGCACTGGACCTCGGAGCGGGTGGCGGCGTTTCTTGAAGATCAGGGCATTGGGTAT
>JAACEL010000560.1 GCA_011682535.1 Nitrospiraceae bacterium
GACCCGGAAACTGCCGACGGTATACCCGAAACGCTGTGCGACCTGTGCGGCCGGATTTGTTAGCCTATTCGCACGCCATGGGAATCCAGGCTAGGGCGTTTTCTTCGCGACGAGCAGATCCCCCGCGACTAGTGTGTCCAGTTCTTTCTTGAGTTTCTCTCTCAGATCCGGGGCGACACCAATGTGGACGGCCTGGACAGTGCCGTCGAGGCCGATGATGACGGTCTGGGGGATGCCTTCGACCTTGTAGAGTCGAGCGGCTTTGTAGGTCTTGTCGAGGGCAATGTCGAACTTGAGCTTGCTCTGTTCGAGGAAGGCCTGGATGGTTTTAGTGGGTTCGGCCAGGTTGACGCCGTAGAACACGACGCCGGGCTTGCCGTCCGCCTTCTTCTTGGCGGGATCCTTCTTGTACTGTGCGGCGACTTCGGTAAGAATTGGCAAACCAACGCGGCAGGGGGGGCACCATGAGGCCCAGAAATCGAGTACGACGATGTTTTTACCGAGATGGCTGGCGAGATCGAACTTGGCGCCGTTGAGGCGGTCGAGTGTGAACTGCGGGGCGGGTTGCCCGAGCAGACGCAAGGGCGGGGGTACATACATGCTGGCGAGGGCTCCGGCGTCCTTTTCATTGGCGGTCTGGGCTTGGGCCTGGGAGCAGTACCCCACAGCCAGTACGGCGGCGCATACGGCCGCAATGCGCAGTGATGTGTTCATATAGCAGGGGGCTCCTTTCCAAAGGGCTCCATTTTGCGTTACCTGAAAAGAAACACGGCCTCGGCAGTGGTGATTCCCGCCCTATGGGCTCGTGCAAGAATAACTCCACCGTTTCCGCATCTCATCTTCACGCCACCTTCGAGCGCTTCTCAATCGCAAGAACCTCAAAATAGCGGGCTATTCCCGCGGTATTGCTCAATCGCCGCGCTCAAATCCGACGCAAATCCGAGCGCGGAAACGGCAAACTTATTCTTGCACGAGCCCTATGCCATAAAACCCATTTCCTGCGCGATTTCTCGGATGGCCGCCAGCAGGGCGCGGACGTCGGCCTGGAAAATGCGGCCGATGTTGCCAATGCGGAAACAGTCGGCGCCGCTCACCTTGCCGGGGTAGATGACGAAGTCGCGGTCGTTGAGGCGGCTGTAGAACTCTTCGAAGCTGAAATTGGGGTCGCCGGGGTAGCGGAACGAGGTGATGATGTAGCCCTGAAGATCCTGGGGCAGGTATTCGACGAATCCCATGGCGCGCATCCCGGCCACGAGGGTTTCGTAGTTGGCGCGGTAGCGGGCGCCGCGCGCTTCGACACCACCTTCTTCCTCTAGTTCGACCAGGGCCTGGTGAAAAGCGAGCAACGCGTGTGTGGGCGGCGTGAAGCGGAATTGACCGTTTCCCTCGAGTCCCCTCCACTGCGCGTAGAGGTCGAGACTCAGGTTGCGGGCATAGCCCTCGGTCTTCATGAAGGGGTCGTGTTTGGCGATCGCGAACCCGAAGCCCGGCACGCCTTCGATGCACTTGTTGGCCGAGGAGACGAGATAGTCGATGTGGCATTCGGCCACGCTGGTGGGCACGGCGCCGAAGCAGCTCATGGCATCGACAAAATAAACGCGTCCGGCGGCGTGTACGCGCGCGCCGATGTCGGCAACGGGGTTCATGATGCCGGTGGTGGTTTCGCAGTGGACGACGGCGACGTGGGTGATGGCGTCGTCATCGGCGAGGGCCTGTTCGATGGCGGCGGGGTCGCAGGGCGTGTTTTCGGGGAACTCGAGAGCCACGTGGTCGACGCCGGCGACCTCGCAGATCGTCACCATGCGGCGGCCGTAGGCGCCGTTGATGACGATGAGCACCTTGCCGTCGCGGGGAACGGTGGTGGTGAGCACGGCTTCGATGGCGAAGGTGCCGCTGCCTTGTATAAGGATGGCTTCATACTCGCCGGGGGCCGCGCCCGCGAGCGCGACGAGGCGCGCGCGGATGTCGCGGACAACGCCGATGAATTCCTGGTCGCGCGAACCGAGGTCGCGCAGCATCGCCTGCTTGACGGTGCGGCTGGTGGTGAGAGGGCCGGGGGTGAAGAGAATCTTGTCTTTCCATCCATCGATCGAACCAGGCATGAACCGCGTCCTTTGTGCTGTGCCTCAGACTTTTCGTTTGGCGTTGTTCCGGTGGGCTTCGGCCACGCGTCGCATGACGGCGATCATCAGTATCGCGAAAACGACGCTCATACCCAGGGCGAGGAAGTTGGCGTTGCGGATGCCGGTAGCTTCGTCGCCGCGCATGAGGAAGCCGATCACTTCTTCTTGGATGACGGGGCCGAGGCTGCCGATACCGTTGACGATGCCGACGACGGCGACCCCGTTTTTCTCACCGGCCACGTCGATGGAGGCAGCGCCGCAGATCAGCGTGTCGGGACCATAGAGCATGAAGCCCACCACGCCGAACCACAGGGCGACCGACAGGGGCGTGGAGGCGACGTAGATGACGGCGAGGTAGCCGCCGATGATGCCGAGAGCCATGATGAAACATACCATGGCCCAGTTACCTCGAAACACGCGGTCGAGCACGAGCCCCGCGACCACCGCGCCTGCGAGTCCGCCCCAGTCGAAGAAGGAAGAGGCATATGCGGCGTTTTCGGCCGTCATGCCTTGGATGTCGAGGAAGGCGGGCAGCCACGAGTCGAGGGCGTAGCGCAGGAACTTGATGCAGAAGTAGCTGCACCCCATCGTGAGTACGAGGGGGCTGCTGAGAATCTGGAGGTACTCGCGCAAGGTGACACCCTCGGCTTGGGAGGCGCGTACGGCGCGCGTGTCCTCGGCGTTCTCGTCCACAATGGGTTCGAGGCCCACGTCTTTGGGCTTGTTGCGTTGCCACAGCAGGAGGATGAACCAGACGCCGATGGTCAACATGGTGCAGCCGAAGAAGGCATGGCGCCAGCCATAGGCGCCGAGCAGGAATCCGCCGAGACCTTTGACAACCATGTTGCCAATGACGTAGCTGGTGGACCAAAAGCCCATGATCGTCCCGCGTTCCTTGGGGCGCAGCCACTGAGAAATGCCGCCGACCATGCCCGGCCAGCCGGTGGCCTGGACCAGGCCATTGACGAACATGAACACGAG
>JAACEL010000161.1 GCA_011682535.1 Nitrospiraceae bacterium
CGGTTGCTTATCCACATCCGACAGTCGGCTAGGACCACCACCATGTGGTCGGACCTGACGGCTGGGGATAACCAACGTGGCTACTATAAGGATGCACACGATTGCTTCGGCGTAGAACGGCCACTGACATCCACGGCGGATCCGCGAAGATCCACAAAATTCCGCGATCTGCTCGGTTGTGATTTGCTCGAGGTAGGCAGCAGAGACAACGGGATCCCGCAGCCTGCCGTCCACGGGAATTCGGAGCTCCTTCCGGCAGCGCTGGCCATGATCCAACTCGGGACAAATCGGGCCGAACAGTTTCCTCAAGTAGGAGACTACGGCCGTGAACCCGTGTTTGGTGCGCCGAGCCTTACACCCCTGCTGCTCGAAAGGCATAGGTCAATGATCGAAGCGGATTCGTTGACAAATTCACCACATGTTGGCTATAATTAAGCCATGATTCGTCGAAATATATCGACCGCTCTTACCGAGGCCATGGCGGATACGCCGGTCGTGCTGCTAAACGGCGCCCGCCAGACCGGCAAGAGCACGCTTGCAGAATGGCACGCAGAGCACGTCAGCGGAGGAAGGTATCTTACGCTGGACGATGCCACGATTCTGGCTGCGGCGACGGAGGATCCTGCTGGTTTCCTTTCTGGGCTTGACGGGCCGGTGGTTCTGGACGAAGTGCAACATGCCCCCGGGCTATTCCCTGCCATCAAAGTGGAAGTTGATCGCGACCGACGACCTGGACGTTTTCTTCTTACGGGATCGGCCGATGTGCTGCTACTCCCGAATCTTTCTGAGTCTTTGGCCGGACGGATGGAGATCCTGACTCTGTGGCCCTTTTCGGCAAGCGAGTTGCTGGAGTCCAAGGCGTCTTTCATAGACCAAGCGTTCTCTGAAGGCGGTTTCCCTTCACCACAGTCTCCTGAATCACGACGGGAGCTTCTCCAGAGGATCATCACCGGCGGTTTTCCGGAGGTGGTGTCACGCAAGTCCGCCCGACGCAGAAATGCCTGGTTCGGTTCCTACATCACGACCATTTTGCAGCGGGACGTCAGGGATTTGGCGAACATCGAACACCTAACTCTACTCCCCCGGATGCTCCGTCTCATTGCCACGCGCTCGTCGTGCCTACTCAACTACTCGGAGCTATCACGCTCACTGGGGCTCCCACAGTCTACGCTCAAGCGTTACATGGCGTTACTCGAGATCACCTTCCTGGTGCAGATGCTCCCACCTTGGGCCACTAATCTTGGGAAACGCCTGGTGAAGTCCCCCAAGATCATGATGTGCGACACCGGCCTGATGGCCTACCTTCTGGGGGTGGATTCGAGTCGCGAGATCCCGGAGCACGCCATTGGTGCCTTGGTGGAGAACTACGTCGCCATGGAGCTTCGCAAACAGCTTGGGTGGAGCAACACCCGATGCAGCTTGTATCATTTGCGTGAACGAACAGGCAAAGAAGTCGATGTGGTCTTGGAGAATGCTGCAGGGCAAGTGGTTGGCGTAGAAGTGAAAGCCTCCAGCGCCGTATCCAAGAACGATCTGAAACACCTCAAGTTCATGCGTGAGAATCTGGGCGACCGTTTCCTGCGCGGGATAGTGTTGTATCTGGGCGCAGAGCGGGTATCCTTCGACGAGACACTGCAAGCAGTGCCACTTGGAGTCTTGTGAACCATCTGGTGACTCGGCTCGATGCTGCACGCGAATTTGGTCACAATTTGCTACTCAAAAAGCGGTTAACATGGACAGGGTTGGCTGAAAAACGCAAACTGTTGAGTTGTTGTAAGCTATAGCAATTGCAGTGGGTTACAACGTTGGGCTTGAATGGGCTCATAACCCGAAGATAATCTTGGGGGGTGCGGAAAGATATCCGCGCTGCTTTCAGTATGATTGTTATCATACCGCAGCCTCATTTGACTGCATTTCGACCCGAATATCAGGATCCGCAGCGGAGCGATTATTCGGTCTTGAGGTCCGCCAGGCGCTTGCGGATTGCCTTCAGTAGGCTCGGGATATTTTGCCGCACCGTATCCCAGATAACTTCTAAGTCCACGGTATCGTATCCGTGAATCAGCCGGTCTCGCATGCGCGCGACAGCGGACCACGGAATTTCACTGATTTCATTCTGAAGGTCGGGAGAAAGGCGTTTTGCTGCTTCGCCGATAACCATGATTTGATGCTGAACAGCGAGGTGTGTTCGTGAATCCTCTTCGAAGCTCGCCTCATCCATGCCTTCTGTGAAGGTTATAATGCGCTCAGCGGCAGTGGCGATGTCCATGAGCAGGGCGATGTCACGTGGATTCGACATAGACTGGCGTGGCACTTTCCAGGATTGCCTTCCGTCGGATTGGATTGCCCGAGCTTTCTACAGCGCGCTTCGTCATAAAATGAACTGCCCGTCCGAATAGAGCTTCCAGTTCCTCTTGCATCTGCCCTTCGTCAAACAATGTGGGGTGGGCATCCTCCGCATAGACGAGGAGGAAGTCAACATCGCTACCGGGACCAAAGTCTAATCCAAGTGCTGAGCCGAACAGGTCTAGCTCCACCACCTTCCACTTTTGACAGAAGATTCTGACGGCATCTTCAGAAACCCCCAAGCTTGTTGGGACCATGATGCATCTCCAGTTTTGCTCAGTGCGAGCCTCGGATTGCGGCTTGTCTCCGCTGTTGCCATTATATACGAAAGCTCGCAGGCAAACTGAAAGGGCGTGGGAACAATGCGGTTGGCATCGATGCGGGAACGAAGGATGCGTATCTGTGCTTCGAGCAATTGAAGCTTCGAATTATATCTCGGCCTAAACATCTGCGCGGCGAGCGTAAAGATCGTGAAAATCAAACGGTCCATCGACATTCCCTTCGTCTTGCAAGCTTTCTCAAAAGGTGTGAAGAGATAGCATATCTCAGGGTGTCTACATTTTTGAACCCCCTGATTTCAGTAGCGATTCGACGATTGCTTCAAGCTTCCAGGAAGTCCACTGTTGCGCAGCTACCCTTCAGGCGCTAACTTAACGGAAACCTTCCGCGAATTTCCGTATTGATTGTTCGAGATGCCGGTGTTGGCTATTCCTCTTTCGCCGTGGATCTTTGAGTCCGTTACGAATTCGGTTCCAGTGGCGCAGAGAACTGGACAGGCCCGCATATCATCCCTAAACTGCTCTAACTCGAATGCTCTTCAGTGTTGCACTGTTTTTTGTGAGGAACCGAAAAGGAAACCGCGGGGCCGTTGGACCCCGCGGTTGGATGGACTCTAAATTGGATTGATCTACTCGGACCGGCGCCACTTCCATGCCGGGTCGCGGATGAGGGTCTTGGGTTTGGCGATGCTTTTCCACAGGTCGGCCTGGGAGTCTGGAACCTTGGAGGTGCCGGCAAGTTCGTCGTGAGCGGCCTGAAGATCGGGCGTCAGGCCGGGCATCTCTTCGGGCAGAATACTGCAGGTCAAGAAGATGAGCAGTTCGGTGCTTTCCTTGCGGACGATGTTGCTGCGGAACAGGAAGTTCACCACGGGGATGTCGCCGAGCACCGGGATCTTCTTGGTCTGGAGTTCGTCGTCGAAGCGGCGCAGGCCGCCGATGAAGACCGTCTGGCCGTTCTTGGTGCGCAGGGTGGTTTCGGTTTCGCGCTTGTCCTCGATGGGGATGTTGTTGACCTCGCCCTTGGTGTCGCTCTGCTTGATGGACACATCGGAGATGATGTGATCGTCGTGGGTGACGCGCGGGGTAACGGTCAGCACGATGCCGACGTCCTTGAAGGCCGTGCTCGACATGGGCGGGCCGGTGGTGGACTGGGTCAACTCTTGATAGGGAATCTCCTGGGAGATGTTGATGCGGGCTTCCTTGTTCTCGACGGTGACCACGACGGGGTTGGCAAGTAGCTTGGCGTCGCTAGTGCTGACCTCGGCGGCAATGGCGCCGCGGAAGTCGAAGTCGCCGGTTAGCATGCCGAAGGTGATGGACTGCGCCAGCGCGATGTTGCTGATAGCGCCCGGTGTGATGCGGCCGCCGGTGGCGTCGGTTTCGGAGCCGAGGTTCTCGAGGCTGCCGCGGGTGACGCCGCGCTTGTTGGTCTTCTGCACGGCCTTGATGAGCCAGTCAATACCGGTCTGGGAGTCGTCGCTGAGGATGGCGTCGACCACCATGGTGTCAATGCAGACTTGCCTGACGGGAAAGTCGATCTGGGCAATCAGGGCGCGCACTTGTTCGATAACGATGGGCATGTCGGTGACCACGATGTGGCGTGTGCGGATGTCAAAGGCGACCTGGCCGATCTCGGGGGTCAGCATACCTTTGACCATGTCTTCCAGATCCATGGGCTCGGCGTTGTTGAGCTTGATGGCTTCGGTGACCGTGAGCGCGACCGGCTTAGCAATATCGAGGTTTTGGGCGAGTTGAACGAACTCTTCGACGCGGGCCTCGGGGCCGGCAATGAGGAGCACGTTGGTCTCGGGATTGCTCGAGAAGGACATGAGCGTGTCGTCGCGGGATCCGCGCAAGATATCGGTGAGAGTTTTGAGCAAGTCGTCGACCTTGGCATTCTCGAGCTTGACCATTCGGGTAATGCGGCGGGCGTCGATGGCCTCGTCGTACTTGACGATGTGGTAGATGCCCTCTTCTTCGATCATCCCCAGACCGTTCATCCGCAGTGCGGTGTCGATGGCCTGTCGGAGGGTGACGTTGCGCAGGTTGGCGGTGACAACGCCGGAGAGGTCTTCACCGGCGATAACGTTGATTTGGGCCTTTTGGGCGAGTAGGGCGACGACGTTGGTCAGTTCCATCTCGCGAAACTCGATGTCGACGATCTGCTGCATGGGGTCGCCCACAAACACTGGGGGCGCGGGTGGCGCGGCAGGTGCAGGCGCGGGAGCCGGGGCTTCGAGGGGCGCCAGCGCAGGCGTGGGTTCGACGGCGGGCGCAGGGGCCTCAACCGTGGGCGCAACCGGAGTAACGGCGGCTTCGGCTTCCTCACCCGATGTCTTGCCGAGCACCTGCTTCATGCGCTTCATCACGCGCGAACCTTCGCGTTTGGCGGGCGGTTCGGGTCCGGCATCGGGCGTGGCCGCTTCGACGTCCTCGGCATCAATCTCTTCAACACCGTTCTCCTCAACCGCCGCGAAGCGCGACAGAGACATGCCTTCGAGGCCAAAATCGCTGGCCGGGACCGACTCGATAAGCCGGGGCTGAGCGGCGCGGCGTGCGAACTGCCGGCGGGGTACTTGCCGCGCGGCCGCGAGTTGACGGACCAGCCGGTCGATTCGGTTCGAGGCCGGGGTGTAAGCCTGGACAACGGCGGGTTCAAACAGGGCTTCCGAGCGCAACGCGCGGAGTTCGCTGTCCAGTTGAGCGAGCGCGAGCTCGATGGCCTCGTCGCGGCAGGCGGCGCTGAGGATGGCTTCTATGGCGGCCACTTTCTGCGCGCCTTGGGTAGTGTATGACAACTGCCCGCCATTGGCGATGCATGACGACTCCCCGTCCGCGTGGGCCATGGGCAGCGCTCCAAGAATCAGAGCGGCTGCGAGGCCAATTCGAGTGAGTTGGGACATGGTCTATAACTCCTCCAGTTCCACTTGAATCAGGGAATCTCCCACCTTGAAAACGACTTTGCCGGGCTCGATCGCCGCTACGGACGTACCATCCGGGTATTGGTACCCGGGGTAGACGACCTCGTTGTCCACCACGGCCACGGGACGGCGCGCGTCCCATACGATTCCGGAGACGGTCTTGCTGAGTACTTCGCCGAGAATCGCGGGAGGCACGGTCTCGTCGGGCACGGCTTGATCGTCCGTACGGCGCGCCAGCGCCCCCACCAGCGGGGTGAGCGGGTCACGCGCTTGGCGTTCGCGGTCGTAGTCGAAGTCCACTTCTTTTATACTGGCCTGCATCGCCCGAATGTCGACGTCCGTCTCGCGAAGCTGTGCGACCTTGACGGACTCCCCCGTCGTGACCTGGCCCGTGGCCTGTGTCTTCTTGGAGGCTGCGGCGGGGGAGCGCGCAGGTTTGTGGGCGAACTGGAATATCAGCACGCCAGCCAGCACCACCACCAGCCCGATGACGAGGATCGTTTTGTTGCGTTGTGAATTCACGACGGGTCACCTTCCTCGGTCTGGGCAAAGCGGTAGGTGCTGAGCGTGAAAGAGGCTTCGGCGACCCCCAGTTTCTGCTCGCCTATGTCAAGATCCGACACCTTGAGATAACGCTTGTAGCGCTCAAGGCGGTTGATGAAACTGGCGATCTCGTGGAAACTTCCGCGCGCCGTCACGGTGTAAGGAATGGTGATCTTGGTGGCATCGCGCACAGCCGGCAGTTGGGCCAACTCGACGCGCAACCCCACATCGCGAGCGATTTCCTCGAATTGACGCAGTAGGCGTGGAATCTCGCTCTTCTCGGGCAGGCGCTCCTCGAATTGGGAGACGAGGGTTTCCATCATGGCGGCTTCGGCGCGCAGGGCCTTGATGTTGGCTTGGGTATCGCGGGCTTTATCGAGGTCGGCCTGCACCTGCCGGTCCTCGGCGACGACGTCGGCGAAGATCTGGGTTTGCGGCCCATAGAGCAGGAAGTAGAAGGCAACGCACAGCAGGGCGGTGAATCCCAAGATGCCCCCGGCGGCCATCCAGTCTTTCGGGGTCACAGTCCCTTTGAAAAACTCCATCATTGTTCCTGCGCTCCTGGTTCGATCAGGTACTCGAGCGTGAAACTGCGCACGGCGTAGCCTTCAAACTCGGTGTCGACGAGCTTGGGCAGGCTCAACTGGAACATGCTCGAGAACTCGACGTCCTGCTCCATCTCCAGCGTCAGGGGGTAGATGTCGTTGCTGCCGTCGGCACCCTCAATCACGTATCCCTGGAGTTCGAGAACTCGTCGAGTAATACGGACGTTCTTCTCTTCTTCCTTCTTGGTCTTCTCGTTGTACACGAGGCGCTTCTCGCGGAAAGACTTCTCGCGCTCGGCGATGCCGCTGTACCAGAAGTTATCCGGGGTAAGGCGAGTGATGTTGAACAACTGCCGCGACCAAATGAGACGTTCGCTGACGATCTCTTGAATGGTCTCGATCTTCCTGGCGAGGGCCTCTTTCTTGTCGATAAGGTCGTTGTACTCGGCCACGACGTCCTTGAGGGCGTCGTATTGTTCCTGATGCTGGGCCAGTTGGCTGCGCGCGGCGCCAATCTGGACCTGGAGGGTTAGGAAGGCGGCCGTCATGGCCGCTATCGCGGCCACGAGCACGAAGGCGCTCAGGATGTAGGGAACGGGCGAGCGTCGTATCGGGCGCAAATGGTACGGAAGCAGGTTTACACGAATCATAGGTCTGCAATCCCTCGTGCCGCCAATCCCACCGCGACAAGAAACTGGGCGGGCCGTTCGGCCAGCGGAGCCACATCGCGATCATCTCCCAGGAACAAGGCGCTCTCGAGCGGATTGGCCACTTCGACGCCTTGGATCCCAAGCTCATCGCCCAGTGTGGACGACAGAATGGACAGGTGGGCAACCCCTCCGCTCAGTATCATCCGATCGACGGGACTCTCATACAACTCGTGTTCGTAATACTCGAACGAACGGCGCACTTCGTTGACCAAGCGCGATAGAGGCGCCGCGAGCGTCTCGCGGAGATCCTGTTCGCCGCTGGCGCCGGTGGACGCCGGTTCCGCCGATGCAGGCGCAGTCGCATCCAACTCGTCCTCGAAGGGATCGAGCAATGAACCGCCGGAAACCGGTTCGGGTTCCGCGGCGGGGATTGCGCCGGCTTCAGACTCGGGCGCCGGGGGCTGTTGGGCCATCTCCTCTTCGTCGGCCGCGGAACATAGGATGGCCTCGGCTTGTTCGTAGTCGCAGCGGCGGCTGCGGGCAATGGCCTGGATGAGTTCTTTAGCGCCCCAGTTCACGTCACGGATGAAGTTGGAGACACCGTCGTTGACGAAATGGACGCTGGTGGAGGTGAGACCGATGTTGACGAGGGCGACGGTCTCGCCGACGCGCAGGAAATCGCATCCCTCGGCGGCATCGGCCAGGGCCAGCGAATCGACGCCCAACACGCCGACGTCGATTTCCGCGGCATCGAGCACCTGGACGCGGGCGTCGATGACTTCATGTTTGGCCGCCACGAGCAGCACCTTGAGGAGCTTATCGTCTCCTTCGGTTACGGTGTCGAGTAGCGTGGAATCGAGAAAGACTTCCGTCAGTTCGTAGGGGATGTGCTTGCCCGCCTCTCGCTCGATGGCCTCGTCCAGTTGACTCTCGGGCATGTCGGGCAAGCGCGGATAGCGGATGACGACGGTGTGTCCGGCAAGCGCCCCAACGATAAGGCATTGAGCCAATGGATAGGCGCGTACGGCTTCGCGCACCGCCTCGGCCTGGGCCAATACGGGATCGACATTGAGCCGGTTGCGGTCCACGGGCACGTAACCTGCCGCCTCCAGACGAACGTGCCCCCCTGAGCGCGACATCAACACCGTCTTCACCGAATGGGAGCCAATGTCAATCCCCACCACCTTCTTGGGCCTGGAAAACAGCAACGTATTCAACGCTCCATGTCAACAACGGCCGCTCGCAGAATTCTCACTTCGTCGACCTCCCGCCTCAGCCGGGCGAAAACGAGACACCGAATCCCACGATAAAACTAGACACTGTCAACATCTAGAGTATCAGAAATACTACTATCTGTCAACACTTATCTTCGCTGTTGCACCTATTTCGGCGTTGGATTGAGCACGCAAACATCGGAGTTACGCCCCTTTAAATATGGGGGTCTTCCGCTGTTCATGGCCTCATTTGGACGCAAGTCCGAATGACACTCCACCAAAGCCCACGATTCCAAAGCACGAGTAATCTCTTGACAACAAATCCGGTCGAAATCGGATTGTTGAGGCTTATTATGTAAACAACTCGCACGAATGTCAAGTGATAACTTTTGGGTTTTCGGGAATGGCGGGGGGGAAGTTCGTGGTTCTCGCGTTCCCCGCGTCAGGGCTTGTCGATTTAGGCTGTTGCCACATCTCTTACCTGGGGCTCGCGGGCGGGGATCTCAAGGTTGGAAGCAAAACTTGCCCATAATGTGTCATTTCGAGCGAAGGAAGAAATCTCTTGCCACGGAAAATACCGGGACTTCGTCTACGTACTGACCCCGTGGAAAGACTTGGCGAGGGATGGGGCCGAGATCTCTCCCTGCGGTCGAGATGACAAGGGGATTAAATCGACAGGCCCGTCAGTGGGGAAGATGCGTGGCCGTTGGGACGCCGACGGGGTTTGGGTGTGTTGTTCCTACGTTGGACTGGGTGATGTCAAGGACAGACAAAAAAGAGCGGGGCTTTCGCCCCGCTTTCTCGATTCCCCGCTCGTGCCTTCGGGCAAGCATTTGTTTGAACCTTAACCCACTAAGGGGGTGCCCTCACGATAGCCGGCCGCCTTCCACTCTGAGTGGAACACAAGCCGCTCAGGAGGCTTGGCGTAAGCTACACAAATATTGGGCTCCCGGTCCGAAACTAAGGTATAAAACACATGCCCTTTGTCGAACACAGCAGGGAAGAATCGGCTTCTTGAGCCAGTCTTGAGTATAGCAAATGCGGCTCGGGGGGTCAAGGAAAGCGAAGGAATTCCAACGGTTTTCAGCGCGCAAGTCGTTTCTATGTGAATGGTTAGTGGGACTCAGTTCCGCTAACACTGGGGCATGTGGCACGCGCCAGGCGGACATCGTGTCTGAGTGATCCCCCGTTTCCACGGACGGTCGAAGGGCGTGAACATTTCAGTTCTGGGATGGTTCGGACGCCCCGCGCCGGGGGCGGGTGCGCCGAACGGCGGATAGGC
>JAACEL010000162.1 GCA_011682535.1 Nitrospiraceae bacterium
GGAATTGAGTTTCTACTCATCCTCACCGTACTCGCCATCTTCCCCTACACTTCCGACCCCGCCGGCGACCTGAAATACCTTCTCCTCACGTGGGGCGGCACACTCATCGCCGCCACATGGCTCATCGGCGCCCACCGCTATCACCAGACCATCCGCAGGCCGGCGCTCTTCCTCGAGATCATACTCCTGTTCCTGGCGCTCAACCTGGGCGCGTCGCTGCTCAGCGAGTTCACCGTATTCAGCCTCGTCGAATTGCGCAAGTTTTGGGTACTCTTTCTCATCTACCTGGTCGCCAGTAACGTCTATAAAACCCCGCAACAGATCCGGCGCATGATGCTCGTCGTCTGCATCGCGGTCGCTATCGCATCCGCCTACGCCCTCTTCATCCAGAAAACCGGCGTCGATCCATTCCCCTGGGGCAATCGAACCAGCGACGAATACCTGAATCTCCCCGCCACCTTCGGCAACCCCAATTACGCAGCCCACGTCCTGATCCTCGCCATCATCATGGCCCTTTACCTCGCCACTCGCGTGAAGATGATCTGGTGCCTGGGCCTGGCCGCACTGTTCATGACCCACCTGCACTTTACTCAGCAACGCGGTGGACTCGTCGCCCTGGCCGGCGTTGCCGTCCTCCTCGTCGTGGCCAAGGCCATATCGCGACTCAACCAAAAGCCCGTCAAGGCTGTCGTCACTACATTGCTCGTCGTCGCCGCGCTCGGCGCCGCCGGACTCGCCGGCATGATGGCGCTCAGCAAGTACCGCACCGGAAGCGCGTACCCTCTCGATCTCTCTCTTCTTATCCGATACAAATCCTACTGCAGCGCCACCCGAACCATCCTCGATCGCCCGATACTCGGACACGGCCCCGGCGTCTACAAGATCGTCTACCCGCAATTCTGGACGCCTTACGAGCAGAATTGGTTCGCTCAAGAACGAAAGATGAACGCCCATGTCCACAACGACCTGCTCGAGGTCGCCACCGACGCAGGCCTGCCCGCCGCGGGACTCTACCTCGCCATCCTCGTCCTTGCGATCGGTTTCGGGCTATTGGCGGCGTTCAGCCAACAGGACGGCGTGCGCCGGCGTCTCGGGTTCACTTTCGCCGCGTTCTTCAGTGCTTTTCTCATCGACGGATGCTTCGGATTCAACCTCAGACTCCCCGTGTCCTCGGCACTGCTCTTCGTCATGCTCGGCGCGCTCGACGGATTCTGGTCCACCTGCGAACAGCCCAAGGCGCGGCCCCCACTTCCGCCCTGGACGCGCATCTGGCAGCCCGCTCTGCTCGCCATCGCTGCCGCATGCACCCTACTCGAGAGCGCGATCTTTCTCTCCCAAGCCCTTCATCAGCGCGGACTGGGCCAACTTGTCGGCCACAATTACCGCGAGGCCGAATTCCTGCTCGCCTGGGGGGAGAAGCTGCAGCCATGGCAATGGGACTTCCCCCGTCAGCGTGGAATCGCCGCACTCGGCCAGACCCGGTGGGATGCGGCCACCGAACACCTGGAGCGCGCACTCGACCGCAACCCTTACTACATCATGACCCTCATGCCTCTCGCCGAGGCCCGCCTCAGCGCCGGCATCGCCGCGCTCGCAAACCGCCCGCCCGACCCAGACACCGCCCTGACCGCCTTTAAACAAGCCACCCGCCACGCCAACCGCGTGCTTGAACTCTGCCCCACCTTCGCCATGGCCGAGGATCTCCTCGGGCGCGTCGCCGCAGCTCGCGCCATGGCCATCGGCTCGGGCCCCAACCCCGAACAGCGTGCCGCGCAGGCCACTGAGGCCTGGACGCAGGCTCGCACACACTTCAACACCGCCCTCCGTCTCGGCGCGCGGCACACCAGCGACCTCTACCGCCAACTGGCCCAGGTACACCTTGCGCTCAACGACTACGACAGTGCGGAACAGGCCCTCATTCGCGCAACCCAGGCCAACCCCGCTGACGATGCCAACTGGCCCCTGTTTTACCAATTCACGCAGGCCTCAAAGCGGTACGACGGATTCAAGAACGCCCTCACGTGGCGCATCACCCGCCTCGCTGAACAGGATCCCCCCGACACGCAGAACCTGGCCACCGCGTACCTGTGGATGGCCGACATTGAAGAGCGCGGATACCAAGATGTGCAAGCCGCCCAAGACGCCTACCAAAACGCCATCCATCACACCCCCCGCCGACCCGACACCTGGGACAGCTACGCCCGTTTCGCACGACGCAACGACAGGCTCGACGCGTTCAAGGACTACCTCATCAAGATCAACGCGCGCATCGTCGAGGCCGGCAAAGAGCCGCTACCCCATATGACCGCCCTCGGCAAAGTCTGGAAAAACGGACCCGACGCCCTGCTCGAAGCCAGCGCGTTGCTTGTCGCCGTCGTCAAAGGCGACGTCCGCGTTCCGGGCCTCAGCCCGGCCGAGCTTCAGATGCCTTGGGCCCTTCACATCCTCTACGAAGAAACCATGAAAGCAGACCTGCCCGACCAAGATCGCGGCATCACCCTCTTCCACCTCGGTTTTATCTGCAAGAACCTCGGCGAACTCGCCATGGCCGACGCCATCTTCCCCGCCGCCATGCCTCTTCTCTCCATCGAAGACCAGCAAGTCTGCGCCCCACACTGGGCCGACGTACTCATCCGGAAAGGAAACGTCCACGAAGCCGTCTTCCTTCTCAAAGACATCGTTGACAAGGCTCCCCAAGGCGCGGATGTCCGCTTGGCATTCGCTCGAACCCTCGCCAAAGCAGGACGCACCGAGGAAGCCAAGACCCAGTATGGGCACTACCTGCGGATGCCCGGCATCACCGAACGCGAGCGGCAGACCGGTCAAGCAGAACTCGAAGCACTCTCAAAGTAACCAGCCGCCCAACAGGCGTAAGGGAAAGGCCGCCTTTTCCGGCCGCCGGTTGAGGCTAGGTGCAACGTTGTACTAGCCCGGACATCTCACTGGGTTTCGTTGCGAGCGTGCGAAGATTGCGTCAGATCGGGTACTTGGCGCAGGCCGCCGGGCGACAGCGTGTCGAGACACGTCGAGGTCGGCGGGCAAGGCAAGTGCCTGAGACGGCGCGAGATCCGCACGCGCAGCAGAAAGCCGGTGAGATATCCGGGCTAGACAGGGAGATACCCTATGTCCGTCCGTCGCCGCACGTACTTGCCACTCGCCGTAGCCGCCATGATCGCCGCCGTCGCGTTAACCGCTTGGTCCGACATCACCATCGGCACACGCATCGACCTCGCCGGAGACGGCGGCTTTTCCGCGGCCAACTACCTCGTCGCCCCCGACGGACGCCCGAGCGCCATCGTCGTCTGCGAAGGCAACGTCGGTGTCGTCTGCCTCGACCTCCAGGGTGAACGCCTTTGGCGTTACCCCATGGCTTCCCCCGCGACCGCCTCCCCCGCCGTCGCCGACCTCGATGGCAACGGCAGAGACAACGTCGTCGCCGCTGACGGCACGGGCCAACTTGCCGCACTCGACGACGCCGGAAAGCCCCTCTGGACCGTCCAACTGCCCGCCGGCGTCGAACCGCATTCATGCCCCGCCATCGTCAACCTTGACGGCGGTCCCACCCCCGAGATACTCGTCGGCGACCTCGCGGGAAACCTGTCATGCTTCAGCCATGACGGAACTCTCCTCTGGCGATTCACCGGCGACGGCACCCGAATGGGCCCCGTACTCGCCGCCGACATCTACGACACGCCCGGCCTCGAGGTCATCGTCACCTCGCACGATGGCCATATCTACGCCCTCACCGCGCAAGGTCAATGGCTCTGGGATCTCTACACACCCGACGACCTCTTCCCCAACACGTCCCCCATACTCGCCGACGTCGACGGCAACGCCGTACCCGAACTCTACATCGCCGGCGGCCTCCATCACTTCTACCGCATCGACCTTCAGACCCACGCCATCGTCCTCGCGGAAAACGTATACCTCCACATCAATGGCGCCATGGCCGCGGCCGACATCGACAACGACGGACTCGACGAAGTCATCTTCGGCAACAAGAACGGCGGTGTCTGGTGCTATGGCGCCGGCGGATTCGAATGGACCCAGGACTTTCCCAGCAGCAGCTTCAACGCCGGGCCCATCCTCACCGACCTTGACGGTGACCCCGGACTCGAAATCCTCTTCCACTGCGGTCAGGGCAACCTCCAAGTCATCGACAGCGACGGAACCCCCATGGACACCATCCAGACCGGATGCCAGCCATTCGCCACCCCACTCGCCGGCGACTTCGATCAAGACGGCAAGCTCGACATGATCGTCACCGCCCTCGGGGGCTACCACGGGAACGGACGGCTCAAGCATCTCACCTTCGACACCCCCTTCCGCAAGGATCTCAACAGAAACCGTCTCCAATTCGGCGTCAACCGCGCTCACACCGGTCAAGCCCCCGGCCAGACCTTTTCGCCCATCCCCCTCGCCCCTGCGCCCCCGGCGAGCCCCACACAAGCCACCTTCACTCAGCACGGCCACTCCGCCATTCTCAGTGGACCCAACACCTGGCGATTCACCGTCAACAACCCGAACGGTAAGCGGCTGGCGCTCATCACCGCCATCACATATCCAGGCGGAAAGACCCACCGCATCATCCGCCACGCCCGCGCCCCTCAAGAGCGCGCCGTGGTCCAATTCAACGCCGGAGAACCCGGCGAATACCGCGTCGACACCACCCTCGTCGACGCCGACACCCTCGTCCAATACGGCGTCTCAAATCAGCGGCTCAACTTCCAGGGATTCCAGGACGACGTCCGCTTCATCGAGGAGCAGTTTCTAGAGGCCACCGAAGACCTGCTCCTCGCTTGGCGTGTCACGAACCCGAAGGCTGCCCGCGCTATCAATCGCGAAGTCACCGCCATGCGCGGCATCCTCAACGCCCTGGAACAGGCGCCCCCCCAACAGCGCGCCGGCACGATTCCCGGCCTCAGGGCCGACGCACGGCGCACCCTCGCCCTCGCCGCCGCCGGCGCTCAACTCGCCCCAACCGGAAACCTCATCGCCTGGCAATTCAACCCTTGGGGACACTTCCACCCGCGTGACACGCTCCCAACGCCCAGCAACCGCACCGAGCAGATTGACGTCGCCCTCTGCATCGGCGAATACGAATCACTCGCCGTCAACCTCACCAGCCTCGCTCCCCACACACTCGACGTCCGCGTCGCCATCGTCCCCGGCGCCGATGAAGCCACGCCCCTGCCCCCGGGACACATCGAATTCCGCCGTGCAACGCTCGTGCCCACCATCCGCCGCGAACAAGTCGCCGACGCACTCCCCAAACTCGGCCAAGGCAACCTCCTGCGCGTATCCGCACTCCAATCCGAACAACTCTGGATCACCCTCAACGCCAAGAACCTCGCCCCCGGCGACTACTGCGCCAAGCTCCAGTTCCAGACCCTCGAGCCCGACCCCACCACCATCCATATCCCCATCCAGGTCCATGTCTACGACCTCGCACTCCCCCGCCCCCGGCCACTACGCTTCTGCACTTGGTCCTATGACGGATCCCCCCTCGGATCCGACAAACCACTTATTCTCAAGGATCTCATTGAACACGGCGTGACCGTGTTCTTCGGCCAATCCCCCACCGCCCAATGCAACGCCCAAGGCGCCCTCACCGCCCCGCCCGACTTCACCGCCCACGACGAATCCGTCCACCGGCTGTCGCCACACGGCATCCTCCTATTCGTCGGCCCTCAGAACGCACTCAGCGGACAGCCCTTCCTTTCCGAGCCCTGGAAGAGCGCTTTTGTCCAGTACCTCCGCGCCTGGGTGGCCCACATGAAAACCCTCGGACTCGACTACAAGGACTGGGCTCTCTATCTATACGACGAGCCCTCGACCCCCTTCTCGCAGACCACCCTTAACACCGTCGCCGTCGCCAAACTCGTCAAACAGGCCGACCCCAATCTGCTCGTCTACTCCGACCCAACCAGCGGTACCACCATGGAAACCGTCGAAATGTTTACCGGACTCGTCGACATTTGGGTTCCCTCCGCCGAACTCCTCGAACGCCTCGGCCCCGAGATGCTGCCCGTCGCCAAGCGCGTCGGCAAGGAAGTCTGGTTCTACGACGCTTCCGGACGTTCCAAAACCCTCTCCTGCCTCGGCCTATACCGATGGCGCTTCTGGTACGCCTGGAACCTGGGACTCACCGGAGCCGGATGGTGGTGCTACAGCCACGGCGCCGATGTCGCCTGGCAAGGCCCCAACTCCTACGGTGACTTCTACGACACCGTCTACCCCGCCGCCGACGGCGGCGTTGTCACCAGCAAACGTTGGGAAGCCGCCCGCGAAGGAATCGAAGACTACGAATACCTGGTTTTGCTCGCCCAAGCCATCGACGACGCCCAACAGCGCGGAGTGGACAAGACACGCATTCAGGCCGCCCGAAGCGTGCTCGCCGACACCCCTCCCGCCATCGAGGCCGCCCTCCACCAAGCCGGGCGACGCCTTCCCCTCACCCCCGACAGTCTACCCCTCTACAACCAGGTCCACCATGCCCTTCAGGGCGCGCGTAAACAGATCGCCGCCACCTGCCTAGAACTTAACGCGTCTAGTCCCGCCCAAGGCTCCACCCCACCCGCACAAACACCCGGAGACGCCTCAGCATCAAGGTGACCTTTCGATGAGTTCGCGCAGCGTGGCCGCCAGAAGCACGAACGGAGACGGTTTCTGAAGAATAGCCGAAGGGAGGGCATCACCGAACCCCCGGCGCACCTCCGCTTCATCGTCCCCGCTCACCACGATCACCGGCACGTCCTTGCGAACCAACTGGATCTGCGCAAACACCTCCGCCCCACTCATGTCCGGCATCACCGAGTCCACCACCACCGCCACAATCTCCGCCGAATGACGCCCGAATAGCTGCACGCCCTCCGCGCCACCCGCACCCGTCAACACCGAGAAGCCCACCCTCTCAAGCATGCGCTTCCAGATATCCCGGATCGAAGGTTCATCGTCCACCAACAGCACGGTTCCGTGTCCGCGCCATTCAAGCCGCCCCCCCGAGCGTACGCCCCCCATCTTCTGGTTACTCATCACCAATCCTCATCGTGCCGCAGGACAATCGCCTACTTTCACAAACGAGCCACTGCAATGCCGAACGCGCAAGAATAGACAAACCCCACGTAGCGCAATCTTGCCGCAAGCATTCTTATTGTAGCACACCAGCGGCCTAGCGGCCTGATAAATCTCCCCCCAGAAGGACAGATTGGAGAAACGACGAACGACCTGAAACCGGGCCAGACGGGATAACAACACCAAGCCCCCGCGCCGCGAGCGTGTGAAGACCCGGTGTGATACCGGGGCTACGCCTGGGGTAGATCCCGCTCACTCTTCACGCTATTGCGCCCCAACTCCTTCGCGAGATACAACGCCTTGTCCGCACGTTCCACCACCGACGCCACCGTATCCTCCGCCTTCACCAGCGCCACTCCCACACTCGCCGTGATCTTCCCGATGTTCTTCCCCGTCTTCGCGATCTTGAAACGCTTCGCCGCGAAACGCCGCCGCGCACGCTCGGCCATCGCACACGCCTGACTGATCGAAGGCGTGCGGATCAACAGCACGAACTCCTCACCACCATACCGGGCCGCATACCCGTCATTCCCAACCGTCTCTTTCAGAATCGCCGCCACAACCTGCAACACCGCATCACCAACCCTGTGCCCATAATTGTCGTTGAAAGCCTTGAAGTGGTCCACATCCACCATCAATACGCAAAACAGGCTGCCGGACCGTTGAAATTCCTCGTGCGTTTCCCGCACCTTGATATCAAACGCCCGGCGGTTGCTCAGACCCGTCAACGCATCCACCAGCGCCTCTTGCTTCGTCTTCTGAAGTTCCTGACGCAGATTCTCCGCCTGAGCCGTACTCTCTTCGAGGCGCGCACGCAGACGACGACTCGACTCAGACATCTTCGTCGTATCTTCGACTAAATTGCCGATGATCGAGTGGATGTCCGACACCCGCCGCGCTTCCCGAAGACGTTGCGCATAAGCCTCAAGCTTCTCCCCATAGTCCGAAGCGAAACCACTCGTACTCAGCAACTCCCCCAGAATGTCCTTCAAGATGCGCTGCGTCTCATCTTCAGCCCGCGACGAACCCCCATCCCCCCCCGGAAAATACGTCGAGTAGAGCTGCGCGTTCATCGCGGCCGTGAACGACTCCCCACGCTGAAGACGTTCCTCTACGTCAGCAACAAGATCCTCATTCTCTCCAAGAGCATACTCGAACCACACCCGATAATTCTGCGGCGTGGGGGGGACATCCGCCTCCGACATCAAAGAAGCGGCACTCTTGGCGATCGCCTCCGTTCTCGCCGAATCCTGCTGGATCATCGCCATGCTTGAACATCCTCGCACAGGGAGATGCGTGCACGAATACCGTCACGCAAGCCTCCTCAGTAAACGCTGGAATACGAAACATCTGCCTCGCTATGATTATAGCCCATATACCCCCCTTGAGCACAAGCCCCGCAGGGCGCAAGCCATCTAAGATCTGCCGCAGGCTGGGTCGAGGATCTTGACTTCGCACAGGCGCCGCTGAAGCCGATGTACCTCTTCCTGGGCCTCTTTGTCCTTGCCTTGGGCGGCGAGGGTGAAGGCGGCGGCTTGTACGGCGGCCCATTCCTCGCGCAAGGGTTCGACAATGGTGGGCAGGACGAGGCGTTCGACATAGGCGCGTGGGTTGTAGTGTGCGCTGAGTTTGTGGCGCTCGTCGGGGTCGAGGGCGCGTTCGAGTAGGGCGCCGAAGATGGCAGGTTCCACGTCGTGCCAGTCTTCCGCTTCATCGGCGCACCTGCGTATCCAGGATTTCTTAAACTGCTCTAGACAGCTTGAGGACCGTGGGAACGAGGCCAGGCACGACCTCTGGGCGCTTGATCGGACCTTGCTTCGTAGAATACTGTGTCCATCAAGAACTGCTGTCCAAGACGAACAAGGAGTTGTTTATGAATACCAGCCGTCGATCGTTTCTTAAGCAGGTATCTGCCATTTCGGCCGTCCCGTTTATTCTGCCATCCAACATCTGGGCCGCCAAGAACAAACCGAATAATCGTATCGGCATGGGCTTCATCGGGATGGGCAAACAGAGCCGGGGACTGCTCGAAGGTTTCATGCATCACGAAGTGTGCCGCGTCGTTGCGGTTTGCGATGTCGACACGACGCGCCGGACGGCTGCGCAACAGCGGGTGAATGAATTCTATACGGAGCGGCCGGAGTGGGGTTCTCCGGACTGCGCCGCCTACAATGATTTCAGGGAACTGATTGCGCGGGATGATATTGACGCGGTGTGCATCGCCACACCGGACCATTGGCATACTATTCCCGTCCTCGCGGCAGTTCGCGCGGGCATGGACGTCTATTGCGAAAAGCCGTTGACCCACAACATCCACGAGTCCGTCGCAGTTATCAAGGCGGTGAAAAAGCACAAAGCCGTGCTGCAAACGGGCTCGATGCAACGTTCCATGAAGGAATTCCGCGTGGCCTGTGAACTGGTGCGGAACGGCGCAATCGGCAAGATCGATCGCGTGGAATGCAGTTTCGGCCCTCCGGGAATCCCCTGCGACCTGCCGGAAGAGAAAATGGAACCGGGCCTGGACTGGAACATGTGGATCGGTCCCGGACCGATGCGTCCGTACAATTCGGTATTGAGTCCCCGCGGCCTTCACGATCACTTCCCCAATTGGCGGTCGTACAAGGAGTATGGCGGGGGCATGGTGTGCGACTGGGGCGCCCATCACCTCGATATCGCACAATGGGG
>JAACEL010000163.1 GCA_011682535.1 Nitrospiraceae bacterium
TACCTCCCGGTTGCAGTGCCAAGCTATCCGCCCGAGAGTATTCGCATTCTGAAACACATCTGTCAATAATTCAAAATGTGACGACGTACTAGTGTCGCGTCATGTTTGAGATGCCGCCTATCTGCCTGTTGCGGCATCGCCTGACTGCGTCACAAAACCTCGACATAGTGCCGCTATGCCAGCGGCCTTGTTCCTTATCAGGCTCGTCCCCACTGACGGCATCTATACAACACCTCAAGCATGACGCGACACTAGCCTGGTATACACGACGGAACGTCAGTTTCCGCGGGGCGGACGGCAACGATGGGAAAGCCAGGTTCACATGGTTGCATTCTTGGTCTGGGGGCCGTATCTTCGTATTCATGGACATCAAAGGACTTTTCCCCCCTGGTCTGTCGAAGACGGTACGCGAAAAAGGCGCCGCCTTGGGAACGTTCCTAAAGAAGCGTCCGTTGGTCGCCATCTTGCTCATCGTGGCGGCTCCGGTGGTGATCTTCGCGGGTATGCTGTGGATGCAGAGCCGCGACTCGGAGGGGGCACAGAGCGGGGACGCCAAGTTCTCCTTCCGTTCCCCCAGTACCCAGAGGCGCAAGCCGCTGGTGGGCAAGACGGCGGGGGCCGCGTCGAAGGCGTCACGCGACTCGAAACCCAGCAAGGCAGGTGCGAAGGCGCTGGCCGAGCTGGCGCAAACAGAGCAGGTCGACGGCGAAGCCGTCGCGGTCCCTGGCGAAGCAGTCGAAGTCGTGCAGCCAACCACCGTTGCCGCACGCGTGATGGCCGCCGCGGCGGCCGCGCCGCCCGACAACCTGTCGCCGGAGACGTATCAGGCGTTGCAATCGGCCCTCAACTCGCTCGACGTGAAGGTGGGCATCACGAAACTCGAACGCTTGCTCAAGACGCTGGAAAACATCGAGGAGGCCTCGAAGATCTACTGCGCGTTGGGCGCGCTCTATGCGGAATCGGAGCCGCCGGAGTCGACCAAGGCAGAGCATGCGTATCGCACGGCCAACGACCTGGCGGGGCGTGCGGAGGATCGCTACGAGGCGACGTTCTTGCTGGCGGGCCTCCTGCGCACCAAAGAGGACTACGATGGCGCCTTGACCGAGATCGCCATTGCCTTGGGCTATAGCGACGTGCTGACGCCGCGCCGGTTGCGGTTGACGGTGCTTCAAGGACGCCTGTACGAAGATACGAGAGTCGACGAGGCCGCGGAGACGGCCTACGACCGCGCCATGGAAGAGTCGCTGGCGGCTTCGGCGTTGTACGGGGACAAGGCGCTGGCCGTATACCGCCAGGCATGCCTGGCGCTTGCGCAACTCTACCGCAGGACGGGACGCGACGCGGAAGCGCGCGCTGTGGCCCGCACGATGAAAACCAAACTCGAACGGTACAAGAGAAGGGAACTGAACACCCCATGACCTCACGAGAACGCCTCTTGGCCGCCCTCGCATGCGAAGTGCCCGACCGCGTGCCTGTTTCCACCTATGAACTGGTCGGCTACAACAGCCGCGCATTCGAGAACAACGAGCCGTCGTACAGGCGCCTGATGGACGCCATCCGCGAGAAAACGGATTGCATGTGCATGTGGGGTCCCCAGTCGAACAACAAGGTGTTCTCCTCGTCCTATCCTGTGGACATGGAACTCGAAGAGGAACGCGCCGGCGACACGCTTATCCAGCGCCGTACGCTTCACACGCCCAAGGGCGACCTCACCCACACGCGTAAGATCGTCGACAACGTGCACACGGTGTGGCAGACCGAACGCTGGTGCAAGAACCTGGAAGACGTCGAGCGCGCCCTGTCGGTGCCCTACGAACCGCTGGCGTACGACGCCTCCGACTACGAACGCATCTGCGAAGAAGTGGGCGACCGCGGTATCATCATGGACGGCGCAGGGGATCCGATGTTGATGGCGGCGGACTTGATGGAATTCGGCGCGTTCACCGTGTGGGCCATGTCGGAGACGGACCATTTCGCCCGTGTGGTCGACACCATGCACGAGCGCAACATGGAAAATCTGCGGCGCGCGCTCGACGCGAACGTCGCCGACCTGTACCGCATCTGCGGTCCCGAATACATGACGCCCCCGTATCTCCCCCCGCCGTTTTTCGAGCGGTTCGTGGTCCCCTATGTCAAGGAGATGGTCGACCTGATCCATAGCCGGGGGGCATTGGTGCGTCTGCACTGCCACGGCAACATCGGCCAGGTGCTCGACTACATGGTTGAGACGGGCGCCATCGCCATCGACCCCTGCGAGGCCCCACCGGATGGCGATATCGAACTGGCCGACATCAAACGGCGCGTCGGAGACCGGCTGTGCCTATGCGGCAACCTGGAGTTGAAACTTCTCGAACAAGGCTCGACGGAAGACGTCCGGCGCGCGGTCATCGACTGCATGGAATCCGCCAAGCGCGACGGCGGCTACATTATCCTTCCCACCGCTGGCCCCATCAACGTCCCGCTGGCGAAGAAGACTGAGGAGAACTACCTCACGTTCATCGACACGGCGTTGGAATACGGGGCGTATTAGTCTTCTTTCTTTTCGCGAGAAAAAGAAAGAAGCAAAGAAAAGCGGGATGTGCTTTGCGCGGGGGGCACCCGACGGCTCCGGCGTGGCGCGGGCATGGGCATGGGCTCGGTTACGCTATCAGGGCGCTTCACGGCGCGCCACACCACGCACCGGACGTTCCGGCGCCTTGATCCACTCCGTGTTGATGGTGCGGTGCCGGATGGTGGCGCCGTTCTGGCCTTTGTAGGAGTAGGTCATGTGCAGGAGGCCGTCTTGCGATTGGATGACGGAGGGGTAGGCGTAGCTTTCGCTGCGGTCTTTACTGGATTCGAGGGGGCGGCTCCATTTCCAGGTGTGGCCTTCGTCGTCGGAGAGGAAGGCGGTGAGGAGGTGGCGGCCGTCTTCGGTGTCGTTGCAGACCATGAACCAGTGACCGTCCTGAAGGGCGATGACTTCGAGACTGGAACTGGGGTTGGGTATGTCGGTGTCGGTGGCGGCGGACCAGGTTTCGCCGTCGTCGGTGGAGCGGCTAAGCAGTACGCGGTTGGGTGCGTCGCCGCCGTCGCGCATGTAGGCGAGGATCTCGCCGCTGTTGCGCCGGACGAGGGTGGGTTGGATGGGGCCGAGTCCGACGATGGGTAGGCTGGCGCGCCAGGTTTCGCCGAGGTCGTCGGAGATGGCGGCGAGGCTGACGTTGAATCCGTCGGAGTAGAGGGGCAGGAGGATGCGTCCGGTGGGGAGTACGAGGGGGTGGATGCGGGTCATCCAGCCGAATTGGCGTTTGCGTTTGTCGGCGGCGGCTTCGACCAAGAGGCGGGTGTAGGGCAGCGCGTATTCGCCCCAGATGCCTTCGTCGATATCGAGTTCGTCGAACTTGGCTTTGAGGGTGTCGGCGAAAGCGTCGCCGGGTTTGAGTTCGATGGTGCCTTGCCAGGACCATTGCGGCGGGCCGTCGGCTTGGTAGTTATCGGCGCGGCGGTATTTGGTGACGGAGCATTCCCAGCGGTTGGCGTGTACGGCGATCCAGAAGAGCCAGAGGCGGTCTTTGGCGTCGCGGAAGAGGACGGGGTTGCAGTCGGGGAAGCCGGGTGAGTCGGCCATGAGGAACACGCCGCTCCATTCGGTCTGGCCTTTGCGCAGGCGTGCGCCTTGGATGAGGACGTCGTCGGCGGTACGCTCGCCGGAGCCGTAGAACCAGCAGGTGAGGAGGTCGCCGTTGGGGCATTGGACGATGCTGCTTCCATGGACGTGTTTATCCTGGGGAGCGAAGATGTCTTCGACGGTGCAGATGGGCCCGCCGGAGGCGGGCATGGCGATGATGATGGCTAGCGCGGCAATGACGGAACGGTGTTTCATCAACGGGTTCTCCCATGCTTGTTGAGGCGTTCCCTGGCTTGGGATCGCTATTGTTTGTATTCGTTGAGTTTGTTTCTGAGTGTGCGCACGCTGATGCCGAGGAGCTTGGCGGCCTGGGTGCGATTCTGGCCGCAGTGTTCGAGGGTCTTGATGATCAGGTCTTTCTCGGCTTGAGCCACGGTCATCCCCGCTCTGAGTCCACCGCCATTGTTGTCGCCGCTGGGTTTGACGCGGGTGCCTTGGAGCATGAAGTCTTCGGGCTGCAACACACGGTCGGAGGAGAGGACGACGGCGCGCTCGACGGCGTTCTGGAGTTCGCGGACGTTACCGGGCCAGGAGTACTCCTGGAACGCCTTGAAGGTATCGTCGCTGAAGCCATCGATTTGACGGCCGTTCTCCTGGGCAAAGCGCTTGAGGAAGTGGCCCATGAGCGCGGGGATATCTTCGCGGCGTTCGCGCAGCGGGGGGAGTGTGATCGTGATGACGTTGAGGCGGAAGAAGAGGTCTTCGCGCAGCTTGCCCTCTTCGACGGCTTGTTCGAGGTCTCGGTTGGAGGTGCCGATGATGCGGGCATCGACCTGGATGGGGTGGTTGCCGCCGACGCGTTCGAATTCGCGTTCTTGGAGGGCGCGCAGGAGCTTGGGTTGAAGCTCGGGGCTGATCTCGCTGACTTCGTCGAGCAGAAGGGTGCCGGTGTCGGCGAGTTCGAAGCGGCCCACTTTCCGTTCGTGTGCCCCGGTGAAGGAGCCTTTCTCGTGACCGAAGAGTTCGCTCTCGAGCAGGCCGGCGGATAGGGCGGCGCAGTTGACCTTGATAAAGGGGCGCTGGTGGCGCACGCCGGAGTAGTGGATGGCGTGGGCGACGAGTTCTTTGCCGGTTCCGCTTTCACCGCGGACCAGTACGGTGGCTCGGCTGTCGGCGACTTTCTCGACTTGGGCGTACATTTCGCGCATGGCGGCGCTGTCGCCCACCATGGTCTTGAAGTCATGGCTGCTACGGAGCTGGCTGCGAAGGTAGCGGTTCTCCTGGGCGAGGCGTCCGCGTTCAAGAGCACGTGAGACGGCGAGTTCGAGTTCATCGGGGGCAAACGGTTTGAGGATGTAGTCCTCGGCGCCTGACTTGAGGGCGGCGACGGCGGTCTCGATGGTGCCGTAGGCGGTCATGACGATGCAGTGGGTGTCGGGACTGTCGGCTTTGACGGTGCTGATGACTTCAAGTCCGTTCATGGGCTTCATTTTGAGGTCGGTGACGACGACGTCAAAGCCTTCCTCGCGCAGGCGCTCGACGCCTTCGCGTCCGGATTCAGCGCAGACGGTTTCGTAGCCGGCGCGGCGCAGGGCCTCGTCAACGTATTCGCGCATGAGGGGTTCGTCGTCGATGATGAGTATTTTCGATTTCGACATTTTTAGTCCATTCTCGGCAAGCGGATGGAAAAGGTCGACCCGCGGTCTGGTTCGCTTTCGGCCTGGATGGAGCCGCCGTGTCCTTCAACGATCTTGGCGGCCACCGCGAGGCCCAGTCCGGTGCCTTTTTCTTTGGTGCTGAAGAATGGAGAGAAAGCGTGGTCCAGTTCTTCCTGGGTCATGCCGCAGCCGGTGTCGCGCACGGTCACGGTGACGGTTCTGGCGTCGGCCGTGGCGGAAAGGCTGACGGTGCCTTCGGCCTCGATGCTCTGCACCGCGTTGATCAGAATGTTGAGGAGAACCTGGCTCATCTTGCCGGGATCGGCGACGACGCATAGGTCAGCGCTGATGTCGTGGCTGACCTTGATGGGCTGGTCTTTGAGTTCGAGGTAGGCGATGGCGGCGTTGGCGAGTTCCGCGCAGGCGACGGGGCGCAGTTCGAGATCGACGGGCTTGGTGTATTCGAGTAGCTCATTGACGACGCGATCGAGGCTCTTGGTTCCGACGAGGATTTTCTCGACAAGCCGGGATCGGGGATCGGTAGCCGGCACGTCGCGCGCGAGCAATGCGGCGAAGCCGCGGATGCCGCCCAAGGGGTTGCGGATTTCGTGTGCGACGGTGGCGGCCATTTCGCCGAGTGCGGCGAGACGGTCCATCTGGCGGACCTGGGCGCGCAGGGCTTCGAGTTCGGTGAGATCCTGGAATACCTTGACGTAGCCGATGCGTACCTGGTTCCGGTCGGACATGGGAGCGTCGCGTTCGGTGACGGGAATGCTGCGTCCGCTCTTGGCGCGTAGTTCCATGGCGGCGGAGTCGGAGGGAATCGTGAATTCGCGCCCGAACACGTGGTCGAAGGGGCGTCCGACGACTTCGGCGGCGGTGTAGCCGAGGGTTTCGCCGGCGCTGCGGTTAAACTTGGTCACGAGTCCGTCGGTACCGATGGCGATGACGCCGTCCGACATGCTCTCGAGGATGTAGTTGAGGTAGTCGTTCGTGAGGGCGAGTTCGCGGTTCTTGGCGGCCAACTCTTCGCTGAGCCGCTTGGCCTGTCCCTGGAGCAGGCGGTGGGATTCCTCCAACGCTTGGGTGGATCGGGTGAATTGAATGAAAGCGTCGGCCAGAGCCTTTACATCGTCGCCAGTATCGCTCATGCCAATTCCACGCTCCACTACCCGCGCTTGTCGATAAACGAGGGATCCAAGGTATGCAGGGGACGATATCCATCGAGAACCTTACGCCCCCGGCGTAGTTCACGCAACTCTTCTTGGACGTTGCCCGCGCGTTGTTCGACGAGGGCTGCGCCTTCGTCGTAGCGCACGCAGAGCCGGTCGGCAAGGAGCTGTGCGTGTTCGGCCAACGCCCGCATTTCGACGCGCTCGGCTTCGGATACACCGGTCGCGCCGTGCCACTGCGCTTCGATCTCCCGGAACTCGGCCTCGAGCCGCGCCGTCTCTTCGGAGTGCGCGGCGCGTTGCCGTACCGCGGCGTCGTAGTCGTCGCCCGCCAGCGACTTCTCCAGGTTGGCGAGGTCGGCGAGGATACGTTCAAAACAGGCAATCTGCCGCTGTAGATAGTCTCGTACACGTTCAGCCAGATCGCTCATGCCGGAACTCCGTTGACTTGGCGCCACTTTGTGGTTTGCGTGCGCCTTCCCATCGTTCCGCAGTCCCCTAACCGGCTGCCGCTGGCGCGGGAGTGACGGGCAGTCCACGTATCCGCTGTTCGATGCGAACGTAGTCGGCCTTGAGCTTCGCATCCCCCGCCCACGGTGTTCCGGATTGGGCGACTTCGTCGTAGAGCGCCAGGGATCCGTCGTAATCGGCCAGTTCGAGCAGGGCGTTGGCCTTCTGGAATACGGCCCAGAAACCGTCTTCGGTGGTGCGGCCGTCGGCGGTGGCGGCCTGCGTGTAGGCTTCCGCGGCGGCGCGGAACTCGCGTTTCCCAATGAGGTAGTCGCCCCAGGCATTCGCTGCGTAGGTAACCCGAGGTCTCAAGTCTTCGTTGAACTGGGCCTTCTCGGCCGCGTCGATCAGAATCGACCTGGCGCCTTCGCGGTTGTCGGTGGCCAGGTATGCCTTGAGCAAGCGGCGTTCGTCGTCGACCGTGTTCATGAGGGGATAGTCGCGGTAGGCCTGTTCGAGTAAGGGGATGCCCCGCTCGGGGGAAACGTCCAACAGGGCGGTCCCGTACTTGGTCAGGAAACCGTAGGCGGTGCTTCGGGCAAGCTTTGAGACGTCGACGCGTTTGGCGACGGCGACGCCTTCGTCCCATTGGCCGGCGTCGAGCAGGGCCATGCTAGAGCGGGCCAGCACTTCGGGCTCGGCGGAGATCTGCGCGATCTTGTCAAAGATCTCGCCTGCGTTGGCGCGCACACCGAGGTCTTGATACATGCGGCCAAGGGCCATGAGGACGGGCAACTGCTGGGGGCCTTCTGGGGTGACGACGCGGAGATCTTCGAGGCGGCGGATTCCGTGCCGGTAAGCCCCATTGGCGTACTGTACCTCGGCCAACTCGATGTCGGCTTCGAATGCTTCGCTGGTGCGGGGGAACTCGTCGATTACTTTGCGGTACGTCTCGCGTGCTTCGAAGAGCGCGTTGGCGTCTTTGTAGAGCCGCGCGGCGCTGAGGAGAAGTTTGGGGTCGTTGCTACCGGCCTGATGAGCGCTGACGAGGAACTCCGCGGCTTCACGGCGATCGTCGCTCTTGCTCAGGACGGATCCCAGATTGCCGAGCACATCGGCGTTTCCGGGATAGCGCAGAACGGCCTGGCGGGCTACGCGGACGGCCTGTTCGTGGTTGCCAAGTTCTTCATCCACGGCACTGAGGGCGTTGAAGGCGGCGGGCATCACCTCGGACTCGGGGAAGAAGTCAACGAGATCGGAGAGGGTTCGGCGGGCATCTTCGAGGCGTCCGGCCGCGCGATAGGATCGAGCCAGGGCGAGGTATACACGGTCGTTGTTCTCGACGGTGGTGGCGGTATCGAGACTGGCCTCCAGCCGGGCGATGGCGTCGTCGTAGTGTCCGTAGTCGATGGCCAGTTCGCCAAGTCCGGCCAAGGCCTCAGCGCCGATGGGCGAGGCGGGCGCCATACGCGCGAGGCGGGTGTAGATGGCTTGGGCCTGTTCTGGCCGTCCGGCTTCGCGATAGGCGTCGGCCAGTTGCAGACGCGCACGAGCAGCCAGGGGAGATGCGGGGAACAGGTCGAGGAGCTGGGTAAAGATTCGGGCGGCTTCTTCGGGCCGGTTGACGCCGAGGGCGGCTTGACCGGCCGTCAT
Organism: Nitrospiraceae bacterium; assembly: GCA_011682535.1. Lineage (GTDB taxonomy): Bacteria > Hydrogenedentota > Hydrogenedentia > Hydrogenedentales > SLHB01 > JAACEL01. Next base: position 8,544 of record JAACEL010000163.1, read on the forward strand.
GAGGGCGATGTCGCGCTTGGGGTAGTCGGGGAAATCGCGCGCGGCTTGCAGGTAGACGTCGTGGGCCGCGTAGGGGATGCCCTCGCGTTCGTACAACTCGCCCTTCCACATCAGCGCGTCGGGGACGCGGGGATCTCCGACGGCATGGTCGAGAAACAGGTTGATGTAATCGAGGACGGCGTCGAGTTGGGGCCCGGGGGAATCGGCAGACAAGCCGAGGCAGGCGGCTTTGGCGCGCAGAAACTCGGCGTCGTTGCGCATGGGCCCTTCGGGGATGCCTTCGAGAGCTTCGTCGATTCTGACGACAGCGTCGCGATAAGAGGCCATTTCAATGAAGCGCTTGGCGTCGCTGATAGCCAGACTGAGATCGCCAGCCGTAATGGCGTCGAGCAGTTCGGCGTTGGGTACGCGCTCCTGGTTGGTGTAAAGAAAGGCGAAAGAACCCAGGGTACCCACGAGCGCGGCCGCCAGGGAAGCCGCGATCTTGACGAGGTTGCGCTGGACGAATTCTGAAGGGAACAGGGAACGGCGGGGCTTGGCCATGCGCTCGGGTGCGGGTTCCTCTTCGGGAACCGTGTCTTCGACGAGCTTGTCCGGGCCTTCGTCGGCGATTTCCTCGAGTATTCCCGCGGCTGGGGCGGTCGCGGCTGGCGCTGGCGCCTTCTCACCGCCGCCAACGGCCTGGGCAATGATGGCGTCAAGGTCGTCTTGCGACAACAGGCCCTCGTCTGAAGGAGCCGGTTCGGGCGGCGGTGGGGCAGCGGGTGCGCTCATCTCGTCCTTGGCCGGCGCCAACACGGTGTCGAGGGCGCCCTGCGAGAGCAAACCGTCATCAGACGCAGCCGGTTTTTCCGCCTCTGGCGAGGGGGCACCGCCATAGGGCGGAAGTTCGATATCGCCGTCGTCGAGTAACGTGTCGGCGTCGGCCTGGTCAAGCCCCTGGACCGTTTCGGGCTCCCGCTCCTCCTCGTGGCCCCCGCTCACGGGGGTGTCGATGGAGGATTCGTCGATGGATGTGGAGTCGTCCGAGCCCGTCAGCATGTGGTCCGGATCCGTGTCCCCGATCGGTTTGTCGATATCGTCTTCTGCCATCAAGGCATCAATCTCTGCCTGGTCGATGGCGCCCCCCGCATCCTTCTGGCCGGGGAGGTCGCCGGGGTCAGGCGCGCTCGCACCGCCCGCGGCAAGCAACGCGTCGATGTCGGCCTGATCGAC
>JAACEL010000561.1 GCA_011682535.1 Nitrospiraceae bacterium
AATACGTCACCGAACTTACGAAACAGAGTACTAAGGAAGCTCGCTTCTGTCTTTCTAAGATCTTGCGTAATAAGATCTTGCGTAACACGATGGTACGAGCGTTGGTGCCAGGAGGCAAGCTCCCCTCCGAAAAAGCGGCAGCAAGCTGCCGCACTCCACATCCTGCCGTCCATTCGGTTCTTGTCGGTGACGTCAAAGAAACGTTAGAATTCAAATGATTGACGCGACACTAGATTTCAAGAATCATGTCCATCCTGTTATCCTGTCGAGAAAAGGACATGAGTGTTGCACCGTTTTTTGTGAGGAGCCCTTCTTTCTCGTGAAAAAGAAGGAAGTCCACCAGAAGAGCATCGACGCTACGATTGGCGCGTCTCCCGGGTGAGCCCAAACGTCAGCTCCGCCTCGGCGGCCACTTTGCCGTCGATCTTCGCGACCGCCCGAATCCGGCTCGTGCTGCCGCGCGCCTCCAGCATCTCCGCCTCCACCATGATCTGGTCGCCCGGCACCACATGCCGCCGGAACTTCGCCCGATCGACACCCGTCAAGTAGGCCACCCGCTCTGCCGCCTCCTTGTCCCCATCCGGCGCATCCGTGATCACCAATACCGAACTCACCTGCGCCATCACCTCGATCACCAGCACGTTCGGCATCACCGGAGCGCTCGGCCAATGGCCCTGGAAGAACGGCTCGTTCACGGTGACGTTCTTGAAACCAACCGCGCTCTTGTGAGGCACCGAAGTCAGAATCCGGTCCACCAGCAAAAACGGGAAACGGTGGGGCAGAATCCGCATGATGCGGTTCACGTCCAGCGCCGGCGCCGCCGGCGCCACGCTAGACACCAGCTCCGCCGGCGCGTGACCGTTCAGATACGCGCTCTTGATCTGCTTGGTGAACATCACGTTCTTGGCATGGCCCGACTTGACCCCAATCACGTGACCCTTGATCCGCCGTCCCAGCAGATACATGTCACCCAGCAGATCCAGCATCTTGTGCCGCACGAACTCGTCGGGAAAACGAAGCTCGTCGTTGAGAATCGCCTCATCCCCGATCACCACCGCGCTCTCCAGGCTGCCGCCTTTGATGAGACCCCGCTCCTGCAGCATCTTCACCTCGCGGAGGAAACAGAACGTCCGCGCCGGCGACAATTCGTCCTCGAACGTCTCCGACGTCACGTTGAACGACGCGTACTGCGTGCCCACCGCCACGTGGTCATACGCGATCGTCATCGTCATCCGCAGATCGTCGGCCGGAAGCACGCTCAGCGTCACGTCGTCCGCTCGATAGTAAACCGGCTCCGTGATGGTGATGTACTTGCGCGCCGCGTCCTGCTCCACCTTCCCCGCACGCTTCAGCACGCGCATGAAAGGCTGCGAACTTCCGTCCCCGTTGGGGATCTCCGGCCCGTCCAGCTCGATCGCGACGTTGTCGAGGTCAAGTCCGTAGATGGCCGCCAAGATATGCTCAACGGTGTGCACCTTCGCACCGTTGAGGCCGATGGTTGTACCGCGCGACACGTCGACCACGTGGTCGATGTCGGCCTGAATGGCCGGCCGCTCCGGCAAGTCCACCCGATAGAAGACCACGCCGCTGTCCGGCGGGCCCGGTTTGAACGTCATTGCGGTCAGACTGCCTGTATGCAACCCAACCCCAGAGAACGATACCTCTTCAGCTATCGTTTTTTGCTTTTCCATGCAGTTGCTCTTCCAATTCCTGAATACGACGCTCGAGCCGCCGGACCCGAGGCGCCATATCCGGTAGGCGCCGCAAACTGGCCAAAATGCGCATGTCCAACTTGTGATCCGTGGCAGGAAAACCCGAAACCACCTGTCCCGGCTTTACCGAGGTCGCTACACCTGAGCGACCCGCGATGGTTGCGCCATCTCCGATCTCGACATGGTCGACCACGCCAACCTGCGCCGCAATGGTGACGCCGGCGCCGATCGTCGTACTGCCGGCGATACCCGTCATCCCGGAGATGACCGTGTGCTCGCCAATCTCCACATTGTGGGCGATCTGAACTAGATTATCAATTTTCGTACCGTTGCCAATCACGGTACGGCCGAACGTCGCGCGATCAACAGCGCTGTTCGTGCCTATCTCTACGTCGTCCCCGAGGACAACCGTGCCCACCTGTGGCACCTTGAACAGCTTCCCGCCCATCGGCGCAAAGCCGAAACCATCGCTACCCAGCACCGCACCCGCGTGGATGATGCACCGCGCGCCAACCGACACGCCCTCGCGAAGGGTTACATTGGGGTAGATTACAGTTTCCTCACCGATATTGCACGAATTCCCAACATACGAATTGGCATAGACGACCACCCCGTCCCCCAGTGTACACCCATCGGCGATGCGAACGTGCGCGTCCAGCGCCACGTCCCGCCCCAGCGTCACATTCTGACCGATCACCGCCGTCGCGTGGATGCCCACCGGATGGGGGATGCCCTCTTCCGTCGCGCATTGCTGAAGAACCTGGAGAAACGACAGATACGGCCGATCCACCCGGATCAGCGTACGTTCGACGCTCGTGACGTCATCCGTCACCAACAACGCCGACGCACCCGTCGTCTCCAAGAAGGGGAGGTATTGCGGGCTGCCGATGAATGACAGATCGCCCGAAGACGCCTGCTTGATGCCGTTCACCCCGGTAATCCGGATCCCGGCATCTCCAATGACCGTGCCGCCCACAAGTTTGGCTATCTCGCCAACCGACCTATCCATGCAGTGTCCGGCTCCCTACGCCGAAGCAGCAGGGACACCGGCCTTATCGGTTCCTTGCAGTCGAACTAGGACTCGCCATTCAGTTCGTCAATGACGCGCTGCGACATGTCAAGACTCGCCGCGTAGTAGATCGCGCCCGAGCGAGTGTTGCCCTCAAGAATCAGATAATAGCCGTCACGTGCGCCAATCTTCGCCACAGCCTCGTCGATCTCGGTGAAGATCTGCTTCATCACGAGGCGTTCCTTGGCGTCAATGTCGGCCTGCTGCGTCTGCAGCAGGGCCTTATACTCGCGGAAGTCCGCCTGAATCGCCGCTTCACGCTCCGCCTTCTCCGCCGCCGTCATGCTCGGTTCGTCCGCCTCGAATTTT
>JAACEL010000164.1 GCA_011682535.1 Nitrospiraceae bacterium
GTTGTTCGCGCTGCCGTGCCAAGGAGTTCTTGGAGACTTCCATGTTCAAATACCGGTGCGAACCGCCGTTGCGGTCGCGGTCGTATCGAAACGTGTAGCCTAAAAAGTCCAATCTGGCCCCTTCGTCGCGTAGATTGACCACCTGCGTTTTGTCCCGGTTTAGCGTAAGGTCCATCCAGTCTTCCACGGTGTGCTCGACCCAGTTCGTGATGCGCCCGTCGATGTACCGCGCCAAAATGACGAAGTCGGCGGCGTAACGTATCAGCTTGTCGTGGGGTATCGTGTCGAAGTAGCTTTTCAAGTCGGCGTCGTATACCGCACACAGGCCATCTTGCAGATGTCCCCGGATTTCCGTCAGCGCGTCATGGGCGCTACGTCCTGGCCGAAATCCATACGAGCAGTCCTCAAAGTCCTGCTCGAAAATCGGCTCAAGAATCAGCAGCGCGGCCATTTGGACCACACGGTCCCGCACCGTCGGAATCCCAAGCGGCCGTTGTTTACCGTTCGCTTTGGGGATGTATACCCGCTTGACGGGCTGAGGCTTGTACGTTTTGTCCTGAAGACTCGCCGCGATGGTTTCGAGAAACCCCGCGACGCCGCCTTCAGATTCTTCCACCGCCTTGATGCTCACTGCGTCCACACCCGGTGCGCCTTTGTTTGCACGCACCCGATGCCATGCCGCTTCCAACGTGTCCGTACGGTAGATGTGGCCGTACAACGAATAGAAGCGGAACTTCGGTTCACGTTTGGCCTTTTGGCCCAGTTTGCTTTGCAACGAAGAAAGTTTTTGGCGATAGGCCCTTCTCGGGGCGTTTCATCTCATCCGTAGTAGGCGTAGCCAATCGGTTTTCTTCCTTTTGCCACAAACATGCTTGCAGTAGAGTCCCTTCGCTCCACGGGAATTACCCCGCTTCGACACTACTATGAACTCTTCCGACTCCCGAACCACCCCAAATACGGTTATGTCTTCCCGCATTTCGTTGAGGTCATCGTCCTCAATGGAACGGGTCTCTCAGGTTCCGGGCAGACCTTTCCACACGCGCCGTCCCCAACCACCCCGGGAGGCCCATCGGCTGCCTATGCTCATTGCTTCGCTGACGGCGGCGGGCTTCACCTTCTCTGGAAGGTTGGCCACACTCCAAGAAGCGTAACGAGGCCGAATCGGGTTCGCTTGCGCTACGGCTCATGTGTTTGGCGCTCGGGGCTTCGGCCAAGGGATTGCTCCCAAACACCGCCCGATTGCCTTCATGGTGAACGAGCAAGTGCCATGTTAACTACCTTTCAAGTTAAAGGGTCTGCCAGGCTTAGCCTGACGCACCAGAGACCGCGGAGCTTCGCAGAGGGCGTGAAGAAGACGTTGCGCATGCCATACCCGGCGCCGTGCGATTCGTGCGCGGGGTAAGTATCCCCCGGCTATGCCAGGGGATACTTACTGTTGCGGCATCGCCTGGATCCGGCAAACTGGCAACCGCTTCCCTCTCACGGAGAGCGCAGTACACGGCCCAGCTACGGCTGCCGGGGTACCTTGAGCTTCTGGCCAAGCAGGACTTTCTGGGGATCCCGCAGGTTGTTCAGTTCGACCAGCTTCTGCACCGTAGTGCCGTAGCGGCGTGCGATCCCGTGGGCCGTGTCCCCGGCTTTGACGACATAGGTCTCCGTCATGTCGTCGATTTCGGCTGGCGCAATTTCCGGTTCGGTGACGGCTGATTCAGCTTCGACGGGTTCCTCGGCGGTATCCGGCTCGGGTTCCTCCGCCGCGGGTTGAAGGGCCCCAGGTGCCTCCGCAGGCGGCTTCTCAACCGCGGGCTCGTCGGCTGGCGCTTCCTCAGAAGGCGGTTCCTCAACTGCGGGTTCTTCGGGCACGGCCTCCGCAGGCGGCTCCTCAGTTGCTGGTTCTTCGGACGTGGTTTCCGCAGGTTCTGGTGGCTGCGCAGCCGCTTCCTCAGCTACCGGTTTTTCGGACGCGGTCTCCGCCGCCATGGGAGCCTCCGCAGCCGGTTCCTCAACTGCGGGTTCTTCGGACGGAGCTTCCTCAGGCACAAGTTCCTCCGGAAGCGGCACGTAGATAAGCAGGTTGAATCCGTAGAGGATCTTTGTGTCCTTCATTGCGTTCCAGGCCATGATCTCGGACTGTTTCACGCCGTGGCGGACGGCGATCCGGCCCAGGGAGTCACCTGGCTGGATCTCGTATACGATCTTCTTCGTGTTCGGCGGCTGAGGGACGCGTTCCAGCTTGGTCACGGCTGGCTCTGCCGATTCTTGCGGTTCAGGCGACGCCGCTTCAGCCACTTCCGGAAGTGCTTCCTCGATTTTCGCAGGGGTTTGTTCAGCATCGGGTTCGGCAACGGCCTCGGGCTCATCCGGTGTCACGGCCGGCACGGGCTCTTCAACAGGAACGGATTCCGCTTCAGGCTCAGGCACAGCCGGCGTGCTCTGGGGTTCTGGGGCCGGTGCTTCCGCAGCCTCAGGCGTCTTAACCACCGCGGCTATGGTCTTAGGCTCGGGTTCCACCGGCGGGGTTGCTTCGGGCTCTTTCGCTTCCGACAGACGCACATACCATCCATCCAGCCGGCGCATACTTTCAAGCAGCTGCTCGCGCGTCAGCAAGCCCGTATCGATCGCGTCCTCGATCGCCGTGAAGGCCGCACGCACCCGTCCACGATCCGGATCCAGGAACAATACCGCGTCGCATCCCGCAGCCAACGAAGCCACGACAGCATCCTCGTTTGGCGTCGCCTCCACCATCGGGTTTAGTGCAACGTCATCGGCCAACACCACTCCCGAATACCGCCAATACTGTCTCAACACACGCTGCACAAGAACCGGCGACGCGGCCGCAAGGCGGCCGGGACGCTGTCCGTCGAGGGTCGGCACCGCCACCTGACCCACGAGAATCCCCGGGATGCCTTGTTCGGCCGCGGCGGCGAAGGGGTACATCAACTCGGCAAGCTTGGACAGTTCGGCGTCCAATACCGACAATTCGACGCCATCGATCCGCTTGGGCGTTCCGATGCCGGGATAGTACTTGGCAACGGGTATGGCGTGCGCTTCCATGATACCGTCCGCCTGAGCCAAACCCAGCACGGCAACCAGTTCCTGGTCGCTGCCGAAGACCCGGCCGGCCATATTGGAAACGGTTGCACCTGGCGCCAATACGGCGAGCACGGGGCCGAGTACCACCCCAATGCCACGCGCCATGGCTTCCTCGGCATAGCGCTGGCCCGATGAACGCGCACCATCGACGTCACGTGCACGGCCCAATTGCGCCGCACTGGGCGCAGGATCGATCCCCAACGGATTAATTGCGCCGCCTTCCTGGTCGATGGCGATAATGGGAGGATCCGACAATCCCGTGCCCAGCCCCACGGCGTTCTTGATGTCGGCAATGAGTGCGGTGGTTTGCGCGGCGTCAACGATGTTCTCTTCGCGCAACACGATACCACCGGGACGGATCTCGCCGAGGAGTTTCGCCGTGTCTGCGTCAAGCGACGTGCCATTCACCGCAAGGAAGAGGTGCCGCCCCGGCCAGACTTCTTCAGCACGTGCTGGCGCGAGTGACGCAAGCTTGGCCTCGACCGGCTCCTCGGGCGTTTCAACAGTCTCCTCGATGGGGGCGGCGGATGTTGGGCTGGGGCTCTGAGCAGCCACGTCAACCGATGTGCGGTCCCGTTCCTGCTCCGACTTCATTCCAAACAGTGCATAGCCTAGCGAAAAGCCAATCGCCGCGCCCAGTAAAAATGTTACCAGAAGCGTGCCCGCCGGGTTGCGCACGCCTTTTCTCACATAGATGGCCACCGTCAGTCTCCAGTCAGTTAAGCCAACGAACGATTCCCCGAAACACCACGACGTTCGAACTGCGCGGCGATTATAACATGAAGGCGGCGAAGCTAGAACTGCGGGGCCTGCCGCACGCGCCACGCGCAAGCCAATCAGCGATTTCAATTATCGTACCGGCGCAGGCGCCTTCCATGACCAAGTCGGTTTGTAGGCTGGATCGGGTAAAGCAGAAAAATCACGCGTCAACGGTTTACCTTTAAAATACCAATCGGCAACATCGAGCAGGACCTGATAGTCCAGCGGCGCTTGGTTGTGACCGCCTTTACGGAAGTGACACAAGTTGTTCTGCGGTACACCAAGGAACTCGAACACAGGTTGCGCCGCCATCCAGGCTATTTGTGTACCGGGAGGATTTGCCCATTCATCGGCGAGGCCGTCAGTGTTCAAGATCAGGCGCGGCGCGATAAGCGCACGCATGAAGTGCTGGTCGAAGGGTAGATGAGACTCTTTGTCGCTAAACTGGGAAAAATCCTTCTGCAACCAACTCTTAAAGCGGCTCTCCAAGGTGATGAGCTTGAGGGTTTCTACTCCCTTTTTCGCGTAACGATACGCGCCCGCTCCCCCGCAACCGGAACCGTTGGGCACTACCATGGCGAAACGTTCATCCAACACGCCAGCCAGCAATGCGGCTTTACCAGTCCTGGAATGTCCCGTAACGATGATCCGGTCCACATCGATCTCGGGCAAGGTAACAAGATAATCGACCACCCGTCCGGCGCCCCAGGCCCACACGGCAAGGCTCGCCCAATCGTATTCGGGATACGCCAACTGCGCCGGACCGACGATATCGTGGCCTTCCGTGTCCGGATCCAAGTCAACTTGCTCAAAACAGACATACACATAGCCCCGGCGATTCATAAGCCGCACATACCGGCTATCTATACCGAAACGTACGATAACCGGATATGGCGCAGTGCCCGTCTTTGGACTGTACACATGCACCGTGGTCGATAATTTATTCTCAGGCCCCATGGTTATGCGCACAGTGCGATGAAGTGTCTTGTCGTCTTGAAGCACTTTTGGCTCGCCATCGACTTGGACATTCCCCGGCGCCGGCGGTACGTGGCCGTACTGATACTTGAGAATCAGCTCGAGCATCTCCTTACGGCGCTCTCGCCAATCTTCCAGTGTTTCCACGCGCCGCCCATCCTGAAAGAGGAATGGATCGGGCATTTCCTCAATCGCGGGAAGTGAATCAATCCCATCCACATTGGGCTGTGCATGCATCAACGACGCCAATAAGACGGCCAGTATCATGTCATTTCTCCTATCACTACGGGATTCCCATATTCAGCGTCACTCATGTCGAAAACTCGCATCAAGCTACTAATTATGGAAAACGCCCCCAGGACTTCCTGGGGGCGAAAATCATCTATTCTATCTACACAAGTTGCTACAACCGGATTGGCATAACGACGTTAACATAGCTGTCGACTGGCGCCTCGCTGAAGGGCTTGACCACGCCGGGACTCATCGAGTCCTTAAGAATTAAACAGACCATCTCGGAACTGACATGGCGGAGGATGTCGAGAAGGAAATCCGGGTTGAAAGCTATTTCGACTTTTTCGCCTTCATACTCGACCTCAAGTTCTTCCTCGTATTCACCAACTTCAGGGGTCACAACCTTGAGTCCAAGCACGCCATTGTCAAGAATGAAGCGCACGGAATTGAATTTGTCGTTGGTCATGGTGCGCGTGCGGCGCACGGCTTCCATGAACGTCATAGTTTTCAACACGCCTTCTTTGTCGTGTTTTTTCGGGATAACGACATCGTAGTTGGGAAAATTACCCTCAATCAAGGCAGTAACCAGACGCGTCGAACCGAAAGAAAAAGCGGCCTGAACTTCGTCGATGAAGACCTGGATCTCGCCATCGGCGCCAAGCAGACGCTCCAACTCGTAGATCATCTTGCCCGGAATCACAACCTTGACATTGATACCTTCGGGAATTCCCTCGGATTCGGTCGCAAAACTCATACGCCGACCATCAGTGGCCACTACCGAAAGATGTCCATCGGCCAACTCAAACAGAAGGCCAGTGAGATTGTAGCGGGCCTGATCCGTACAGATGGCGAACGAGGTTTTGTCGAACATCGTCTTGAGCATCGGTTGTGGCAGCACCAGCGGCTCAACACCCTCAAATGCGCGAATGGGCGGAAACTCTTCGGGCGCCATACTGAACAACTTAGTGTTGATCCGGCCACAAGACAATTCAATAATGTTGTTGTCGCCCAGTTTAAGCGTGATGTCCTCGTTAGGGAGTTCAGACAGGATGCCGGCCAACCTCTGGGAAGACACAGTCAACGAACCAGGCTGCTCCACGGTGCAATCCACCTCACACTCGATACTGACTTTGAGGTCGGTGGCTGACAGCTTGAGTGAACTCTCTCGAGCCTCCATCAGGATGTGGGACAGAATGGGGAGAGCCGACTTGGCGGACACAACGGTTTTGACTTTGTTGACTGTGTCGAGCAAGTCCTGTCTGGAAATGGTAATTTGCATCTTGAAGTCTCCGTGAAAGTTGTTGTTGGAAACTTTGCTGTGTTTAAACTAAGTTACTTTATATATAAACTTAGAAGTAGTCGTAGTAGGCGCTTGAAACGTGTTAATAACTTGGTAATACGTTGAAAATAGACGGTTTACTATGATCCATTCCTCTGGAAAAAGTTCACCGTTCTATCCACAGTTTCCACAAGCCGCGTAACGTGCTCTTCAAGCGTGTAAGTTAACCGCTATTCGTGTGGATAAAACTACGTGGCTATCCTCATTTGAGCGGAGAACAATGCACAGGTGTCGAGGCTCAGTGTTCCACGCTCTGCGCCTTACTTATCCACACCATGTTTCGGCCCTTCTAAACGCGCTATTCACGTGAGTCTTCACAATGCCGTCCACAGGCCGTGGAACATTATAAATTTGTTAGCGCACTGCTCGAAGAGCCTTCCGGAGAACACTTATAAACCACTGGTATTCAGTAACTTACATGAAAACTTGAAAAACAATTAGACCCTTGCGTAGCAAGGCTTAAGGCTAGTGTTTCCATGGAGTTGTCCGGCATAGGTTCTGGACTGCTTCTATTCAACTTTCGTTCACTTTCAGGAGTTTTCCACAGGTTATTCACATAGTAAGTTACCTGGAGGTTCCTTGGGTGGCGCACATACTAGCAGAGGGGTAGCTGAAAAGCAACGGATTTCGCTCATTTTCTCTGTTTTCCAGCATACATTATTCATCAAACATTCTGTGAGCGCGCATCTAGCATCATCTCAAAAGGTTCGCTCGCTCGCCCAACTCTACGCGCTTCGACACGCTATCGTCCGCTTCACCGCGCGGACGTGTTTAACTGAAAGCGTTTACCTGCTCTCGCGATGAGCAATGACGTCCAAAGCGCGTTAGAGTCTGATCACGCGCAAGAATTCTTCGGGGGCGACCACGCCTTGCTTGACCTTTAGCCTGCACCGATCCGCCATATTCTTGAGTTTCGCGGCCGAGACGACCTTTTCGATCGGCGCATCCGCCGCGATCAGTTTGCGTAACGCCGGAGTCACCTTGAGTACTTCGAAGATGCCCGTACGGCCTTTGCAGCCGGTGTAGTAACAGGCTTCGCAACCTACCCCGCGGTAGAGCTGGCGGGTCGTTTCGGGCAATCCTATCGCTTTGAGCAGCGCTTTCTGCGGCTTGAACGGCTTGCGACACTGTTCGCACACCCGTCGCACGAGCCGCTGCCCAACTATACAGGTGAGGGCGCTGGCGATGAGATAGGAAGGAATGCCCATGTTGCGCAGCGTGGTGATGGCTTCCGGAGCATCGTTGGTGTGGAGCGTGCTAAACACGAGATGGCCCGTCATGGCTGCACGGATCGCGATACTGGCGGTTTCCGGGTCGCGAATTTCACCCACCAGCAGCACGTCGATGTCCTGGCGTAGCGCCGCGCGCAGTGTGGCGGCAAACGTAAGGTCGATATCCGTGTCGATCTGCACCTGGTTGATGCCCGAGAGCTGATATTCCACCGGATCTTCGAGGGTGACGATACTGTCCGTAATCACGTTTTTCTGATTCAGAGCCGAGTAGAGGGTGGTCGTCTTACCGCTGCCGGTGGGCCCGGTGACGAGAATCATGCCATATGGCTGCCCGACCATTTCCTGCAGTGTTTTTTCGTCGGCCTTTTCGAGTCCGAGATCCTTGATACCGGACAAGACCGAGGACTGATCGAGCAGGCGCATGACCACGCGCTCGCCCAGAAACGTCGGCATGGTGGCCACGCGCACATCATATCCCATATCGCCCACTTCAAGGCTGATGTGCCCATCCTGCGGGTGGCGGGTTTCGGTAATGTCCATCTCCGACATGATCTTGATGCGTGAAATCACCGCATTCTCGCTTTCGGCCGCGATGCTCATGACATCGTGGAGGATCCCGTCGATCCGGTAGCGCACGCGCATCTCGGGTTCTTCGGGATCGAGGTGGATGTCGGTGGCGCCGGAGTTGACGGCGCCTTCGATAATCGTGGTAACCAGCTTGATGACCGGTACGCCTGAGGCTTCCCGCGCGATCTCTTCGAGACTCTGGCGGTTGACGAGGGTCTCTTCTTCTTCGATGTATTCTTCTTCTTCGTGTTCTTCAACCATGACTACGTCTTCCTCAGGCTCAGGTTCCGGGATTTTCCGTTTCGTGGTTCTGGGTGGAGCGGGGGCCGGCGCGGCGGGCGCCCGCGTAGCTTGATCCTTGTATCGCGCCGTAATCTCGGCTCGCATGTCGTCCACCGTAGTCAGAATCGGGTAGATCCGCATGCCCAACAGTACCCCCAGGTCGCGCAACGCATCGCGTTCCTGCGGATTGGTAATGAGAACCGTCAGACGGTCGCCCTCGAGCCGGATCGGCAACATGTTGCTTTTGCGCGCCATGCTCTCCGGCACCGCTTCCAGGGCCGCGGCGTCGCTGGGCGATGCCTTGAGTTCGGCATATTCGAGTCCATGTTGTTTGCTGAGTGCCCGGGTGATCGTCTCGCGTGTGACGAAGCCTTGATCGAGCAGGATATTGCCGAGCAGTCGCCCGGTGCGATTTTGCTCCGTCAGGGCGAGATCGAGCTGCTTACGCGAGATTGCCTTAAACTGCACCAAAGTCTGCCCGAGCGTCCGATGCTGTTTGCGCACCGACTTGGGATGGTATTCATGCTTGAGCGCATCTTCGAGAGCGTCAAAACTCACCGAACCCATCTGCAACAACTGCCGGAACCACGGAGTCCCCGTGGCGGCTTCGCGCTTGTAGGCCTCGGTCAATTCCTCCCGGGTGATCACGTCCTGCTTGACGAGTTGCTCGCCAGGAACGGTCTTTTCCTGCTCGTCGGCCATTGCCGTATTCCTCCGCATCCTGTGACTAGACGGTTCACCGCTGCCATGAAGCGGCTTCCCATGGAAAGCAGCCATCATTATAGAAAGGCACTCGGGAAATGGCAACGAGCAATGGCTGGCCCCAAATCGGCGGGTAAGAGTAGGTCATGGGAGACGTACGATGTCTGTTATGCTCCTTTGAGCCTGTGATAGCGAGTCTATTGCGGATTGCGGAGTTCTCTACCAGCAAGCTGCTCTTGACAGGAACGGTATTCCGCATTCCGCATTCCGCAATAGAGCGGCCAGTGGGCGCGTTTGGCGTGTCCGACGTCTCCAATTGGCGTCACGGCTTGCTCTTACCCGCCGATTTGGGGCTGGCCCGTTGGCTGGGTGCTACCCCCGATGTGTGCTTGAGTGAGCGGAGTGCGCTTGGCGTTCGGGCAGGGGGGGAGGGCCGCTACCGCGCGGCCTCGGTTTTTCGGTGGAAGGCGGTCTTGTTGGGTTCGCCGCTTTCGGCGTAGTGGGTGATGCCTTCGCGTTCGACGATGGCGCAGAAGCGGGCGTAGGAACCGTCGGAGCG
>JAACEL010000165.1 GCA_011682535.1 Nitrospiraceae bacterium
AGAGACCGGACATGCTGTTTCATGCGGTTGAGCGCGGCGTCTCCTCTTACACGAAGAGGCCTCTTGATAGAGAGAAGCTCTCCTCGTTCATTGAAACACTGTAAACCATGGCTATGGAAGGAATCGGACGGATCATGTTTCTGACCGTCGGCAGGAGAACAACGAAGCTCCCCTTCGGGCTCTTCGACAGAATGGCGTGTCACTCTCAATGCCCCGTCGCGGGGCTCGATGCACTCGTCTTAGTAGACCGTGCGCAAAAGCAGACAATTTGATGTCGACCCGGATAGCCATAATCCTGAGCATGGTGGGAGTCGCGGCGTTAGCGTTGATATTGATTCTCGTGGCCCTCAAACGCGAGCAGACGCAGCAAACAGAACGCGCCGACATCGAGAAGCGTATTGGCGAAGATGTCGTCGCCACCTTCGCCGGTGGCGAGGTTACTGCCAGCGAACTGCGCCGATACATCAATGACGCCACCCACCGCACGGGTGAACACGCGGTCTGCGAGAAGCACGGCTACGAGCACTCGAAGTGTACGTTGGAGGAGGACTGCGAAAGTCACCCCCTCGGTTCCGTCGAGTCCTATCGGATTCTCCTTAGAGAACTGGTTATGGAAAAGATGCTGGATCGTTGGATCCGGGAAAAGGGGATGGCCTCGCGCGACGAAGTCAAGCACAAGCTGAAACACCTGGTCGAGGAGATCAATCTGGGCGTGCTGGCGGCCGACATGGAGGCCGATAGGCTTAAGCCGGACAAAGTCGAAATGCGCCAGTACTACGAGCAGCACAAGGAACAATACAAAGATCGGCCGTTTGACGTGGTAGAAAAGGAAATAGAAGGGATTCTAATTGCGCAGAAACAGGCCGATTACATTCCCCAATACATCGAGGAACTCAAGGGCAATGCGGTGATCGAGCGGAACTACGAACTCCTTGATGTCCCCGATCCAACCGAGGCAGAGATCCGTGCCTATTACGAAAGCCATCGCAAGAAATATGTCCGGCCGGAGTTCCTTCGAATCCAGACACTCCGGATCGCCGCCCGCGACGAAGAGGCGGGGCGCGAGAAGGCGGAGAAGGCCCTGACGAAGCTGCGCGCCGGCGAAAGTTTCGACACGGTCGCCCAGGAATTCGCCGACGACCGAAGTGCCCCCATGGAACTCATCGAGCGCGGTCAGAAGAGCAAGCGGTTTGAGCAGCGCGTGTTTCGTAATTACGCCGGTGAGTTGACTCCGATCTTCAAGGACGGCGATTTTTTCTACATCGTCAAGATCTTGGAACGTGAGGGAGAAAAGCAACGGCCTCTCTCGGAAGTGCTTGCGGACGTCACGGCGGCCCTTCGCCGCCAGAAGGAAGAGGACAAGCTTAAACTCAACAAGTACGAGGCCCTTTTCAGCGTCCACGGCAAGCGGTTCACCGTCGAGGAGTACCAGCAGGAGTTCTCGGAGCTTACGTCCGAGGAGCAAACACAGTTCGCCGGTTTCGAGGCCAAGAAGAATCTGCTCGATCAGCTCATTGTCAGAGAACTGCTGATGGAAAAGGCCGAAGACAAGGGTGTGGAGACCGAGAAACGCAAGGAAACCGAAGAACTCAAGAAGCGTGCACTTCAGCAGATGCTCCACAAGGAAGAAGTGGACGAGAAGATCCTGGTTACCGAGCAAGAAGCCAAGGAGTTCTATGAGAAGCGGAAATACGAACTCGTCGAACCCGCCAAGGCTAAGGTGAGCGTCATCCGGGTGGGCGTTGGGTTCAGCGAAGACGAACGGAAGCGCGCCCGGACCAAGATCGACGAAGCCCAGGCCAAGCTCGCCGACGGAGAGGATTTCGCGAAGGTGGCCAAGGAATATTCAGAAGACTGGACCGCCGCGCGCGGCGGTGAAATGGACCAGTGGATCTACGAGGGTGGCGGTCATCTCGGGGAAGCGATCGAGCACGGCTTCCACCGTTACGTCTTCGACCTCGAGGTGGGGGAGATCAGTGACGTTTTCGAGTTTTCCAACAACTTCTGGATCGTGAAGATGCGCGACTCCCGCGCCAGTCGTCAGCAAACGTTTGAGGAGGCACGGCCCACTGTTGATGCCTATCTCAAAGCGATCAAGCATAAGGATCGCATGTTCGAGCTTCAGAACGAACTGTTGGAGAGGTCACAGTTGGTCATTCGAGACTTCGTCCTGAGCCGGATGCTCCAGGCCGAGTCCAGGCGGCACGAAGGGGAAAGATCTGTTTTCTAACGACATAGCTTGGGTGTTGAAACCAAGGCGCTCCCTATTTTCTTACTCGCCTCCGTTTCTGCCAAGCAGGCGTACCAAAGAACCCTCGGATTAGGAGATCGCTATATGGAAGGCATTGGTCCACGTTGGGGACTTGTTCTGCTGGGTGTCTGTGCCGGACTCTTGAGCGGAACTCTTGGCGTAGGGAGCGGCACGCTCCTGATCCCGGCGCTCGTGCTGCTGTTTCTGTTGCCACAGAAGGCAGCGCAGGGAACCGCCCTGGCGGTGATGGTTCCGATGGTGCTGGTCGGTGCGCTGCGTTACTGGATAAATCCGGAGATCAAGGTGAACATGAGCGTCGTCGGGCTGATTGTGGCCGGAGCGGTGGCTGGCTCCCTAGTCGGTACTGAGATCGCGAACTGGGTGCCCGGCGGGGTGCTTCGAAAACTGTTTGCCGTGTTTATCATCATCGTCGGTGTGAGGCTGCTTCTTCCAGTAGAAAAGAAACGCGCCGCTCCCACTCTCCCCGTCTCCGCCCTGCAAACCACGAGTCCTATACAAACAGAAGAGGTCAACGATGCAAAGAGAAAATGACGGTACCATTAAGATTTTCAGCGCTCGAGCCTGCGCAGCCCCCCTGGAAGAAGCAGCAAAGCTGTTCGAGGAACAGACGGGCCTGCACGTGGAGATCAGCGTCTGCAGCCGCCACTGTGCTGAACCCGTGGCGGAAGAGGCGACGGGAGCCAGTGGAGGCGACGACTTTCTCGTGGAGATTGCGGAGGCCGGCGTTCACGATCTTGCCATCGGCGGGGCGGAGTACTTGCTTGATGACGGCGAGGTCCGTGGCATTGTACAGAAAGGCCAGAGGCGCATAATCGCGTGCCGCCGCTCGGCTATCGTGGTGCCGGCCGGCAACCCCGCGAACATCCAATCTGTTGAAGATTTGGCCAGACCGGGGGTGCGCGTGGCTATATCGATGATTGATTGCCTGAAGGGGCTGTGGGAAGACATCACGGCACGGCTTGGTCTGCTCGAAGAGATTGGCCGCAACATCGCGTTCCATGCCAACGGCTGCATCGCAATCGTCGAGGCAGTGGCTGATCGGCGGGTTGATGCTGCGTTCGGATGGACGACGTTTGCCCATCTGGATCCTGGCCGCATTGAGATAATCGAAATGCCCGAAGCTCAGCAGATCCTGCGCGGCACCGGCGTCGCGCTACTCGCGTTTTCCGACAACCCCGACGCGGCTACACGGTTTATGGATTTTCTGACTTCCGACGAGGCCCGTGCTTGCTACGAGGGCTACGGGTGGCTGGCGCCAAGCTCCCAACTGAGGACAAGGAGGGTGTAGGGTGGAAAGGAAAGAACAGACCATACTGATCACCATTGGCGCGAACGCGCTGCTTATCGTGCTCCGGTTTCTGCTTGCCTTCATCTCAGGCAGTCTGGCCTTGAAGGCCAACGCATGGCACTCGCTGGCCGATGTTTTTGTGCTCGGCGTGGTTTACCTTGGCCTGGTAGTCGCCAGGCAAAAGGACCAGCGCTACGCTGGGCTCTTTGCGCGCGCGGAGAACATGGTCGCCATCCTCGTGGCGCTGTTCATCTTCTGGATGGGTTTTGAACTGTTCGCCGAAGCGGTGGGTGGCGAGGCGGTTGAACTCGCCTACTTGGTCCCGTCGGCCATCGGCGCGTTCCTGGGCGTTTGCATTACCTACTTTATGGGCCGCTACATGCTGTTCGTGGGCCGTGAGACCGGCTCGCCGAGCCTTCTCGCCGCGGGGTGGCACGCTCGGATGGACATGTTCTGCTCGACGGCCGTCCTGGCCGGGCTGCTGGGAGGCGTCTTCGGCCTGGCAGGTCTTGATAAGGTTGCCGCCACGATTGTGGTGGTATTCATCTTCATGGCGGCCATCGAGATCCTGACCTCCAATGTGCGAGCGCTCGCCTCGGGGCGGACGGAGATCGTCCACGAACACGCACCGGGATCAAAGGGGCCCAACAAGTTAGTCACGGCGGGCCTGATTGTGCTGGTTCTGGCGGGGTATCTCGGGTCGGGCATCTACTACGTGCGGCCCGAGGAACGAGCGGTGGTGCGGCGGCTGGGCAAGGTGCTGGGCGAATCCCGGGGACCAGGCCTCAACTATCGCCTGCCCTACCCGTTCAGTCGCGTAAACCTGATCGCGACCACGTCCGTGCGGAAGGCCGGCACGGGAAAGCACTTGCTCGTAAGCGGCGACGAGAACCTCGTGGACGTTGAGGTGGCCGTGCATTATCGCGTCTCCGACCCCGTCAAGTATCTGATCAAGGTCGTCGCGCCGGACGCCCTCGTAGCCGAGGCGGCGCGAGCCAGCGTGCGCAAAGCGATTGGCCACATGCGCATTGACGACCTGTTGACCACGGAACGTGACGGCGTTCTCACTGAGACCTGGCGCACCCTTCAGGACGAGTTGGACAAGAATGCTACCGGGATCGAAGTGGTTAATGTGTTATTCCTCGAATTGAAGCCGCCCGAGGATGTGATCGAAGCCTTCTATGACGTAGCCAGCGCGAGAGAGGATAAGGCCACGTACATCAACGAAGCCTATTCGTTCCGCAACGCGATGGTGCCGAAGGCGCGTGGTGAAGCGGCGGAGCAAGTACTGAGTGCGCAGGCATACAAGCTGGAAAAGATCCGGAGTTCCGAGGGCGAATCCGCCCGCTTTCTCAACAAGCTTTCCGAGTACGCCAAGTCTCGGGAGATCACCGAGACCAGACTCTATCTGGAGGCGATCGAGAAGGTATTGCCCGGCGTCAAGAAATTCCTGGTGAGCGGCGAGGAGATAGAACTGGGCGGCACGGACCTCTGGTTCGTCGGAAAAGATGCCGGTGCTTTGCTTGCGACGAAATAAGCCGCTGCGATGTCGAAAAGGAGACAGTCGATGGAAGCAAGAAAAACATGGGTAAGAACGGTCGCGGGTGTGGCGGTTTTCCTATTCGCCCTCTTGATCAGCAATCTGATTCTGTTCGTCATTGACACCACCGAATATGGCGTCGTGACGCAGTTTGGCCGGCCGGTGCGCTCCATTCTGGAGCCGGGCCTGCACTTGAAACTGCCTGATCCCATCCAGACGCTGCAACGCTACGACAACCGGCTCCAGGTCTATGAGGCGGGGCAGATCGAGTTCCTGACCAGCGACAAAAAGAGCATCGTTGTGGATTTCTACGCTTCCTGGAAGATCAAGGACCCGCTGGCTTTCCTCAAGACTGTCCGGGACAAGGTCAGCGCGGAGGCCCGTCTGTCGGACGTCATATCTTCCGTACTGGGGGTGGCGATCGGTGAGTTTGAATTGAGCAACCTTGTCAACGTGGACCAAACCCAAATGAAGCTGCATCAAATGCTCACCTCTGTAACGGAGCGCTGTAACGAGCAGACCAGCGGATACGGCATCGAGATGGTCAACGTGGAGATGCGGACCCTCAACTTCCCCGAGAAGAATAAGCTGAGCGTCTTCCGCCGCATGAAGGCCGAACGTGAGCAAATGGCTAGAAAGTACCGGTCCGAGGGGAGTGAAGAGGCGGCCAAGATCCGCGCGGAGGCGAGAAAGGAGGAGAAAGGCATCCTCTCGGAAGCATACAAAAAGGCCGAAACCGTCAAGGGCGAAGGAGACGCCGAGGCCATTCGCATTTACGCCGAGGCATTCCAGAAGGATCCGGACTTTTATCGCTTCGTCAGAACCCTCGAGGCTTACGAGAAGATCATTGACAACAAGACGACGGCCATCTTGCCGGCCGACTCCGAACTGTTCCAGTACCTCGGCCAGGGAAAGCCGGCGAGGGGAAAGGTGAGCGCAAGGGGTGACGGGCCCGCCGCCCCAGGAGGGGCGCAGAAATGACCGATGACGCCAAACGCCCACACAACGCGTGGGAGGATATCCGAACGGCCTTCGGCCACTTGAAGCCTGCGCTGTTGGTGCCGGTCTCGGTGGCGGTGTTACTCATCGTGTATTTCTTTACGGGTATCTACATCGTCAACCCCGGCGAACAAGGTGTGGTCAAGCGCTTCGGACGAGTGATTGAGACCGCAGGCGAGGGTGCGCACTACCGGCTTCCATGGCCGGTGGACACGGTCGAGGTCGTCAATGTGAGCGAGGTGCGGCGCGCGGACATCGGCATGGTTCTTCCCGAGCACGCGCACCCGGCGTTCCTTCCCGAAAGACTGCAACTGCTGACCGGCGACGAGAACATTATCAACGTGGAGGCCATCATCCACTACCGGATCAAGGACGCTGCCCGCTTCCTGTATCGCACGAACTTCAGCGAAGAACGCCTGCTGCACAACGCCGTCGGAGCGGCCCTGGTGGAATTGATCGGACAGATGGGTGTGGACGACATCCTCACCACGGAAAAGGTCAACGCCCAGACCAAGATCCTCTGGAAGGCCCAGAAGGTGCTCGACGAGTACGAAAGCGGCTTGCAGATCACGGCGTTCAACATTCGCGCCATCGTGCCGCCGGAAGATGTTGCCGATGCCTTCCGGGACGTTCAGACCGCCAGGGAGGACCGTGAGCAAGTTATCAACCAAGCCCAGGGCTACGCCAACAGCATTATCCCCGAGGCCCGCGGGAAAGCGCGTGAGTGGGTGAGCGAGGCAGAGGCCTACCAAATCGAGGTAGGCAACCGGGCCGAAGGCGACGCCCAGAAGTTCGCCACGATGCTGGCCGAGTACGACAAAAACACGAAGATGTACTCTGAAGACGTGACGCGCTATCGCTTGTACTTGGAAACGATGGAGAAGGTTCTCCCGCGGGTCAAGAAGTACATGCTCAACTCAACGGGCAAAGGCGATAAGGTCAACTTGCGGTTTATCAATACAGAATAGAATGGTTCCACGAACGGAGGCCCAGATGGTCGAGATATTGCAAATCGTTTCGGCGACAGTGCTGATCGTTGTGATGGTCGTCGCGGTGACCCTCGTCGCACGACTCGTGCGAATTGTGGAACGATTTGAGAGACGGCTGTCCGCGCCATCGCATGAATCCGAGCTAAAGGAAGGAGGTGAGCCGCGTGAATAAGGCCGATCCCGTGGTGAGCAGCGCCGCGCCCCTCGCCGCCGCTATCGGGATCGTTGTGGTGGTCTTCAAGACGGGCGGACCGATCGCGGCTTTCGGGGAACAACGGGTTCCGGAAAAACAAAGAGACGAACGGTGAGTGTCAGTGTTGCAACGGTTCACAAACTTGCAAAAAAGGGAGACATGAACAATGGCTAGTGTTGGACAGATTCTTGACAGTGTGGCGACCCTTCTGGTGTCGATCGGAGCAGTCGTGGTGCTTTTCAAGGTGGCCGGTCTCATCACGGCGTTGGCGGACCGCGTCAAAGAATGGAAGGAATAGCCCTGAGGGCTACTTCATCCAGCCACCATGAAGGGTAGCCGTTCTCCACGCAACGTGCGGACGCGCTACCCTTTTGCCTTTCCTGGAGTGGAACGTGTGGGAGAAACTCAAGAGCATCTGCGGTGACCGACGCGTTCAAGGGGCGGTTGGCGTCCTGGCCATTGTACTATTCTGGTTTTCCGCTGTGCGCCTGCCCCGGCCTCCCGAGCCCGGCCTCGTCGCCATCTATCAAGGCGGAAAGGTGACCGCGGAGGAACTGCGCCGCTACCTGCACGAGTACCTGCCGCGCTGCCCCAGGCATCTTCGCTGCCCTCTTCACGGCGAGGAGCACGACGCATGCACCGGGGACGAAGAATGTGAGACGTTCATCACGTGCGGCGACGAGCACCTCCAGGCGCATACGCTGTCCGTTTATCGCCAGGCGGCGGCCAGCCTTGTTGCGGACCGCCTCATCGGCGACCTCGTGGCGAAGAAGAAACTCGCCGAAAAGAAGAAAGCCCGCCATTGGATGAAACACGTGACCGAGGAGATCAACATATCCGACCTGCACCGTGACTGGCACAAAGGCAAGATCCGCGTCGAAGAATCCGAGATAAAGGAGTACTACGAACGGAACCGGGGGAAATTCGGCGCCCGTACCCTCTCTGAAGTCAGTGAAGACATCCGAACCCTTCTTACGGACGAGAAAGAGAAGGCTTTCGTCCAAAACTACCTCAAAGAACTGAGGGAGAACTCCGGTGTCTCGATCAACTACGCCCTGATCGAGTATCCAGAGCCTGACGAGGAACAGCTTCGGACCACGTTCTTCGAGCAGCGCGACGAGTTCCGCCGGCCTGCCCGAGTAGAGATCCTGCTGGTGGAGATTCCGATAGGCGGAGCCTCGGATTCCGAAAAACTGGCTCGCGAAGCTCGAATACTCCTGCTCGGCGGGGCGTCCCTTTCCCAGGTTCAGAGTGCTCTGGCCGGCAAAGGCGCCGGTGAGGCGGCCGCGGAACAAAAATGGATTTCCGAGAGCGAGGCCCTCTGGGGGGACATGGGTCTTGGCCGACGTGTGCCCGGAGAAGTGACGGACGTTATTGACGCGGAAAACAAGGCACTGATAGCGCGCGTCGAGGTGCGCGAAGAGCCCCGTCTTCAGCCGTTTGAAGAGATCCGGGATGATCTCGCCCGTCGGGCAATGGAAAAACTACGCGAACGACACCTGAAGGACAATCGCAACGCCACGCTGTTCACCATCCATGGCGAGCCCTACTCCCTGGGAGACTTCATGGAGGAATTCGAGGAGCTTACGCCCTGGGAGCAGGCCAGGTACGATACTCCGAAAGGCCGCAAAGAGCTTGTCGAGGCGATGGTCGAACGCGCCCTCATCGTCGAGGACGCTTCCGATGACTTACGCGCACAAAGAAACCGCAAGCAGATCGACCGCATCCGGCTGGCCGTCCTCAAACAGGTGCTCCACGAAGAGGATGTGGACGACAAGATCGCGGTTACGGATGACGAATTGCGAGAGTTCTTCCAGAAAAATGCCCACTATTATCGTCAACCCGCTCGCGTTAAGATCAGCTACATCAGAGTCGCCGCCGCCCGTTCCGGCGACGACGAAAAGCGTGCAAAGCAGAAGGCGGAGAAGGCGCTGGCCGAACTCGAGGCCCTCTCCGCCGAGCAACTCGCCGGCGATGGGTTCGCGCAAGTCGCCAAACGCTATTCGGACGATCCAGAGGTGGCCGAGACAGGAGGGCGCCTCGCGGAATGGATCTCGGAGAGTGACGATGTCCTCACCGAGTTTTTCTACCACGATTTCCACACAAACGTGATGCCTCTCGAAAGGGGAGAGATCAGCCCTGTCTTTCAAATGAGAGACCGTTTTTATATCGTGTTCGTCCGAGAGCGCGAAGAGGCCCGAGGCCGTTCGTTCGATGAAGTGAAAAAACTGGTACGTCAAGACCTGACCGAGCTAAAGCACTATGAATTGACCGCCAAGATGGAGGCCGACCTCGCCGGAAAAGCCGCGGCGAAGATCTACGACTATACCCTTCTCGATATGCTCAAAGAGGAAGCTCGAGGACAAGGGTAGGCAGGAGAAAACCCATGACGAAACAGACCAGCTACAAGGTTTTTGGCTTGGACTGC
This sequence comes from Nitrospiraceae bacterium, assembly GCA_011682535.1. Taxonomy (GTDB): domain Bacteria; phylum Hydrogenedentota; class Hydrogenedentia; order Hydrogenedentales; family SLHB01; genus JAACEL01. Next base: position 9,710 of record JAACEL010000165.1, read on the forward strand.
GCCGAGGAGATC
>JAACEL010000562.1 GCA_011682535.1 Nitrospiraceae bacterium
ATGGGCCGGTTTCGGTGCGGTCCCAGAGGCCGCAGTGGACCACGGCCTGCCGCTGTTGCGAGTGACCGATGCCAAGGGAAAGCTCCTGGCCGTGGTGGTCAATTATGCCTGTCACTGTACAACGCTCAGGGGCAATTTCCGTCAAATCCACGGCGACTGGGCCGGCTGCGCCCAGCAGTATATCGAGGCCGATCACCCCGGCGCGGTGGCCATGATCTGCATTGGGTGTGGCGCAGATGCCGACCCCTATCCGCACGGCACGGTCGAGTTGTGTCGGCAGCACGGCCGGGCCCTGGCCGACGAAGTCACGCGCCTGCTCGAAGGGTCACTCAAACCGATCGAGTCGAAGCTGACCGCGCGCCTCGTGTCGCTGGAAATACCCTACGAGGAACCGCCGCCGATCGAAGAGCTCAAGCGGGCGGCCGAGAAGTCTCATCCTCTTCAAAATTTGCTTCAGCGCGCCCAGCGTGGCGAGAAACCACCCGTTTCAAAGAACTATCAGATTGCCGCCTGGGTGTTTGGCGACGACCTGGCCATGGTGTTCCTGGCCGACGAGGTGGTGGTCGACTACGCCCTGCGGATGAAGCGCGAGTTGGACGGCAACCGTCTATGGATCACCGCATACACCAACGATGTATCGACCTACATCGTCTCCAAGCGACTCTTGGATGAGGGTGGATACGAGGTAAGGAATTCGTTGAGTTCGAAGATCTCCTACGGCCGGCCGAGCCAGGTACGGCCGGCGATGGAAGATCGAATCATCAGCGGCGTGCGGACGCTGCTGCCGAAGGGTTTTCGGACGCCACCGACGGCAGAAACCCCCACGGCTCCCGAACGTAACGCCGTGACCCAACGCGGTCCCGAAGGCCCCAAGGCAAAGCACTCTCCCAGGCGAGACAGCCAAGCTGACCAGAAGCTTCTATTGAGCAACGATTTTGCACAAATATACGAAAAGACGTATCCCGATTCTAAGAACAGCGATATTCTGATCCGTTCGCTCCAATCCAGAAGACTCTGCACCATCTCCTACTTTCCGGTCTTCGTTCAAAGCAGTTCCTGGGCACCCTATGCAGAAGAAACGCATCACATACCCATACGCAAGGTCTATCTTGAAGATGGCAAGCTCTTCCTGGAGGGTTCTCTCAGCAATGACGTCGGACCGCAATGGCAGGTCAGAGATGAGATTCGCCTTGACGAGAATCTCATCTCCATAAGACGCCAGTGGGAGTACTCGGGGGAAAGGCGAGGAGGCGTCAGATTGGGCTTTGACCTGCTGTCTGAGTTTACTGACCTCGACTACTGGATGATTCCCGGACTGATGTACAACGGCAACCCTGGGTCCCAGTGTCAGCCGGCCGGCATACTGAAGGACGGCCAACCCTGGTGCTTTCGGGAGGAGAGGGCAACGGTTCCGTCTTGCATCATCCTTGAGTCCCGGAAAGACGTAATCGCCACGTTCACCGAACCGGCCAGGGATGAAGATGTCCTCAGCTTCTGCTGCCTGATTCCATCCGAGGAAGGCCACATCCTCAGAACAGGGTTTCCGTTTGTGGAAGCGCCTCTGGTGTACCTGGGTGACAATGCCCACAAGGGCATTTACCTCAAGCCGTCGTGGGCAGCGGGAAAGGCACTTGCGGTAGAGAACGGCGAGCGGTTCGAAAGAACGTTCTACGTTGTTGTAGACCGGGCGGTAGAGAAGCGGCACGGTTATATCAAGCCGATCGACGCGGCCTGGAGGACCTTTCCCGACACGACACGATCCTGTTATGACCTTGATACCCTGGAACAGATCTGCTGGAAAGCCACTTCCTACCACTGGTACGAAGATGACAAGGTGTCCGGCTTCAGCGCTCGCATAAGCAACAAAGGCCGCGCGGAAAAGTCTCGTTCGCCATACTTTGAATCCGGTTGGTGCGGTGTTGCATTCATGATGGGCCACTTGCTGCTAAAGGAGTCGGTGAGTACCGGCAATGAGGAGCTGTTGCTGAAGGCAAAGGCAGTTGCTGATGCCTACGTGAAACATGCAGGGCTTCCCAATGGCATGTATTGGACGCATTACAACATCGTGAAGCGAGAGTTTGTCAAGGGGCCATGTACGACTCTTCAGATGGCCGAGGGCGTCTATTGGCTCCTGAAAATGAACAAGTTGCTGTCCGAGAAAGGACGGGAGGACGAGGCGTGGACTACTTTTGCCAGGAAACACTGTGACTTCCTGGTCAGAAGTCAGCTTCCAAGCGGCTCCTTCGGCGAGAAGTGGAGACCATCTGGCGAGCTTTTCAGCGACCACAGATGTGGCGGAGTCTATGCGGTAGCCACCCTCGTCGAGGCATTCAAGGCTTTTGGCGACGGGAAATACCTCGAATCAGCAGAAAGAGGTGCCCGATATTACATCGATTTTTGCGTGGACAAGGAAGACAACTACGGCATCTGTACGGACCTGTCCAATGTCGCGATCGAAATGGACGGCAATGCGGCGGTTGTCTTTGCCCTTTTGGAGATCTATGAGGCCACAAAGAAACCTGTCTATTTGGAGAAGGCAGTCAAGGCCGCAGAGTTTGGACTGAGCTTTCAGTACGCGTACAATATTGCGTTTTCATCCCATACTGACGCAGGAAGATACAAGCTGGACACGCGAGGCGCGGCACTTATTACGAACGAGGTGCCCATAATCGGCTACTGGGTAGCCTGGGACGCGCTCGGATTTCTGCGGCTCTGGAAGCACACGGGTGACCCGAAGTGGCGCGAAAGAGGAGTAGCCGCGATAAAGCATACAACCCATCTTATGACCACTGAAGAAGAGACGTTCGGCTGTGCGCCGCACTTGATTGGCTGCCGAGGCGAGGTATTGAGTGTGGTGGACGTGCTGAGAGTTGGTGCGTTGAGGAAAAAGGGGATGGTGGACCTTGTCAACTTCGAGCCTGTATTCTGGCCGGCCGCATTCAATCTGTTGAATATAGTTACCATCAGGGAGAAGTACCCTGAATTGATCGATGAATTCAAGACTCCTTAGGGCATAAGCGGGGGGAGGCGATGCCTCGCTCAATGAGATCTGCATTCGCCGGTCCCGGCACCACACGCCGT
>JAACEL010000563.1 GCA_011682535.1 Nitrospiraceae bacterium
CCGTCCATCTCCGGCATTTGCATGTCGAGGACGGCGATATCAAAGGGATCGCCCTCCGCCAAGGCCGCCTTCAGCTTCTTGAGGGCCGATTCTCCATCCGGAGCCTCGTCGTGCCGGCAGCCCCAGGACAGAAGCTGTTGTCTCACTACCAGACGGTTCGTTTCATTATCGTCGACGACAAGCACCCGCTTGCCGCGGATGTTCTCGGGGATCATCGGTTCCGAGCGGGTTCCCTCAGGTTGCTTTTCGAAAACGGCGGTGAACCAGAAGGTCGAGCCTTTCCCCTCCTCGCTGTCGGCGCCAATTTCGCCGCCCATGAGCTTGGCCAACTGCCTCCCAATCGAGAGGCCCAGGCCGGTGCCGCCATACTTACGCGTCGTGGAAGCATCCATCTGAGTGAAGGCTTCGAAGAGAGTGTTCAGGCGGTCCTCAGGGATGCCGATGCCGGTATCGCTTACGGCAAAGCGGAGCATCACACGGTTGCCGTTCTCCTCCTCCAGTCGAACATGCACCTTAATCTCGCCCTGCGCGGTGAACTTGACCGCATTGCCGATGAGGTTGGTCAAGACCTGCCGTATCCGCCCCGGATCGCCCCGGAAAAGGGAAGGAACATCCGGATCGATCAGGCAGACATACTCGATGCCTTTCTCCTGCGCCTTCAAAGCCAGCGTGTCGTTCATCTCCTCCAGGGCTATGCGCAGATCGAAGTCGAGCACCTCGAGATCGAGCTTGCCCGCCTCGATCTTCGAAAAGTCCAGGATGTCGTTGATGACCGTGAGGAGGGAATCCGCGCTGTTTTTGACCGTCTCGGCATATTGGCGCTGCTCCGAATCCAGTTCCGTATCGAGCAGGAGTCCAGTCATGCCGATCACGCCGTTCATGGGTGTGCGGATCTCGTGGCTCATGTTCGCCAGGAATTCCGCTTTTGCCCGGGCGGCGGCTTCGGCAGCTTCCTTGGCTTCGAGCATCGCTCTTTCGGCCTGTTTGCGGTCCGTGATGTCGCGCACAACCGCCTGAAGTACGGGCCGGCCATCCAGTTCCATCGCGTTCAGCAGTACTTCGGCAGGAAAGTCATGTCCATCCACGCGCCGGTGCACCCATTCAAAACGGTTGCTCCCTTCTCTCATGGCCGTCGCGATTCGCTCGCCGGCCAGCGCCATCGAGTCCGCCCCATCGGGCTGGGTGGGGGGCGACAAGTCGGCTGGATGCTTGCTGCAGAACTCTTCAATGCTTGCACACTGGAAGATCTTCAATGTCGCGCTGTTGCAGTCCGAAAATCCCTTGTCGTCAAGTAGCATCACGGCGTCGCTCGATGATTCGTAGAGCACCCGGAACTTCGCCTCCGAGTCGCGCAGCCGCACTTCCGCCTGCGTGCGCTCCGTGATGTCTCGGAGGATGGCAAGCGCGTGCCATTCCCCCTTCAGTTGCATCCGCGAGAGAGAAAGCTCGACGGGGAATTCTGTTCCATCCCGCCGCAGCGCAGTCATCTCGAGGGTTTGACCAACCGCGGGCTCCGCACCGGTTCGTGTGAATTGTTCGAAGATTTCTCTCTGCGCTTCGCGATACTTCTCAGGCATCAGGAGCGGATGGAGGTCTTTTCCCAACACTTCTTCCTCCGACCACCCGAAAATGGCGTACGCGGCTTGATTCCAAAACGAAATCCGCCCCCTGGCATCCATCATCAAGATGGCGTCCTTGGCGGAGGAACTCATCAGTCTAAACCGTTCCTCGCTCTCGCGCACGGCTTCTTCGACCTGGAGCCGCTCTGTTATGTCGCGGCACGTCTCGATAACCTGCACGACCTCACCCTTGGAATCGCAAATGGGTACGGCGCGGACTTCGACGTACTTCTTGCGGCCCCTGTAGTCAACGTGCTCGTGGTTGGCGGTAACCGTATCCTTTGTCGCTACGGCCTCATCCACGGGGCACCGGTCAGTTTTGTCTTCACACGGCGTCTCTCGGCCGTGGGTAATCTCGTAGCATTTCCTTCCTTTACACGGGGCTCCATTGCCAGCGCCGAACTGCGCGGATTTGTTCGCCATCACGACGGTGTGGTCGAGATCTTGAACAATGATAGTGTCCGGTATGGCGTCCATGACGTTCTGTAGAAAATCCTTCGCTTCCTCAAGGGCTTCGCCCCGCTCTTTGAGGGCTTCGTTGGCTGTCTCGATCATCATAACCTGGGCTTTCACGGCCTTGGCGATTCGGAAAGCGACGACAAGGAAGACACACGAGGTGAGACCACCCAGCACAAGCATCATTCTCAAGGCTTGCCCGAACGCCGCTTCGGATTGGGCCGCCAATTGCGAAACCTGCTCCTCAGCATCGCCATGCATCTCCTGGCCGAACGAACGCATCTGAGCGGCGGCAGTCAGCAATTCGCCTTGCAATCCTACGCGTCCATCCTCCACGGCCAGATGCTCCTGGAGCAGTCCGTAGAGCCCCCCCGTGCCCGGAACAATCGTCTGATAGTCATGGTCAACGAAGAATCCCTCGCCGAACAAAGCCACCTCGAAGTTATCGAGTAAGCTCTTGAAAGAACTGGCCAAATCGGATTCGGCCTTCTCCAGTTGGATGAGGTTGCGCCTTAGCCTATCTAGTGAAGACTTGAGACGATTGTCCTTGTGATCAACAAGCTGGTCGATGTCCGTTTCCGTGACCAACTGTTCAGAGAACAAGGCCAAATCGGCAAGTTCAGTCTTCACCTTGGAGAGGGTAGAGCCAGCCTTTATGCGCCCCAGGAAGTCGTCCAACCGTTCATCGCTGGACGGGCCTTGTCCTTGGCGGAACTCGCGATACGCTTTGGCGCTCCGCAAGCGCTCGCGCCCTTCAGCTCTCTCGACCGCCTCACGCAACTTGAGTAGAGCCGATGCGGTTTTCTTTCTCGCCAGAAGCAAGTCGACACGGTTCTGTGCGCATCGATTCTGACAGCGAATGACTTTTTCCCGAAGAACGTGCCCAGCGTCCATCTGTGCGTCGAATTGCTCCAAATCAAGAACAAATCCCGCACGGTCGGACACGGCATCGGTATCGGGGGCCGACTCCCTCAACTGCATCACCCAAGTCCCGCC
>JAACEL010000564.1 GCA_011682535.1 Nitrospiraceae bacterium
ATGGAGCGATGTATCATCATTGGAGCCTCTAGTGTTGGACCTTTTCGATCTTGCCGGACGCCACGGATTTCTGCAGAGCCTCGAGCACCTGAACCGGGCGGATCATGTGTTCGTAGGGGAGCGGCTCGACGCCGGTCTTGAACATTTTCACGAACGTACGCACGCCGGTGAGGTACGCGTCTTTGTCCATCTTGATGGGGGTAGACAGGGCGCCCTCTGTACCCACCGCACCGATCCCGAAGCCCGGCGACCCCTCCTTGATGAAGGCCATGTTGACCACGAGTCCGTTGGGATAGAACAACTGTCCGTTGGCGTTCTTGCCGTTCTTGGTAACGAGCGCCGCCTTGACGTCGTAGCCGAAGACCGGCAGTACCATGTCGACCTGATGGATGCCGTAGAAGAACACGCCCCCCCACTTGCTCTTGAGGTCGCAGGGGCCGTAACTGTTGGCCGACAGAATCGTACCGAGATTCGCGGCTTTCTCCCTGAAACGGCGGAAACTGGCCTGGTGGTTGAGAACGCTGAAGGAGGTCACCGGGGCGCCCTTCTTCTTCGCCATGCGCAGGAACTTCTTGCCTTCGTCGGCCCGGTAGCAGAACGGCTTGTCGACGAAGGTGGGGACACCGGCTTCGACAAACGCCCACACGGACTTCAGGTGAAACTTGGGGTGACGATGATCGCACAGAACCGCATCGACCTTGCCCAGCATCTGTCTCGGAATCTTGACGATATTGGGAATCTGTCCATCTTCGGCGGCCTTGGCCGCAAAATCAGGCGTCTCGCCCCACACATACTCGACGGAGCAGCCTTTGATCTTCTTGTGGATGTTGATGATCTTTGCGATGGCGGCGGTGTGACTGTTCTCAGCCCCGATGATTCCGATCTTCATGGCGAGTCCCCTCCGTTGAGTCGACTGTGTGACAACTGCGCTGCGATGATAGCTGACAAGGCTGGGCGAATCCAGCGCGAATATGGAGATGCCTACATACTGTCGAGGGTGCGTTCCACACGCACGATGGTGTCTTCGACGTCGCTCGGTTTGTGGGAGTAGTTGACATACGACACGTGATAGAACGACACCCCCTGCTGGTAACACGCGCACATGAACTGAATGGCCCAGTCGCCATCCGCGACCAACTGCGGGCAGACGCCGTAGCCCTGGAAGCGGGCAGCCACCCCCTTCGACTCGAACAGGTGGTTGACAGCCCCCCACAGCGCGCGCCCCGTCTCCCAGAGATGCGTGATGACGCGGCGGTTCTCGTAGAACTCTGCAACGGCCTTCGCCGCGGCCAGGGACAGCGTCTCCCCGCCGAACGTGCTGGAAATCCCCAAGTCGCGCGCCGAGTCGATCAGATCGGCGCGGCCCAGGTACGCGGAGATCGGCATTCCATTGGCCATGCCTTTGCCGAAGACCGCCATGTCGGGCATGAAGTCGAAATACTCGTGCGCACCCCCTATGGCCAAACGGAACCCCATGACGATCTCGTCCATTACCATGAGCGCACCGTGCGCTTCCGACAGCTTACGCAGCGCAGGCAGGAACTCGCGGCCCTTGTCGAGATCGGCGTAGGCGGAGGCAATCATCACCGCGGCGATGTCGTCCCCGTCATCATGGAACGCGGCTTCCCATGGATCGAGATCTCCCCATGGCAACGAGGGGTGCAACTCCGCGATGGCGGCGGGCACGCCTTTCGTGGGTTCGGCCGACGCGACGCCCACCGGCCGGTACCCGCCGGGATTCAGGCTGTTCAGCCAGCCGTTGTAGCCGCAGTGGAGAATCTTGTTGCGCCGGGTGGCATGGCGCGCAATCTTCGCGCACGCCGCCAGCGCTTCGCCGCCTGTCTTGAGAAAACGCACCCGCTCGGCGCAGGGGATGGTCTCGACCAACAGCTTGGCCACTTCCCCTTCGAGGGGATGAGGGTGTCCGAAGATGATGCCGTTCTCAAGCTGCGCGGAAACGGCTTCGTTGATCTCCGGGACGGCGTAACCGAGTGTCACCGGCCCCAGCGCGTTGCGATAATCGATGTACTCATTGCCGTCGGCGTCCCAAACGCGGCACCCGCTTCCACGGACGATCAGCGCGGGTTCAACGTCTTCGATGGCCGGGGCCTTCGAGGAAGTCGAACTACCTTGCGCCAGGTAGCGCGTGGACTCTCGATAGATCTCCCAGGACTTGATGGGGGCTTGCTGCATGTTTTTCCCCTATGCGTTGATCTCGGCGAGCGCTTCCTTCAGCAGTCCCGCCATCCGTTCCACGTTCATCTCGATCGCCTGGCGTCCGCGCTCGGGACTGGCCCCCGTGCGGGAATCCTCGCCGCCGGTTCCCAGCGGTTTCACCGCCAAGTCGGGATCGAGGTTATCCATTTCGACCAGTTCGCCGCGGAGGGCCATCACCAGCATCGTCTCGTTGGCCCCGCCGTGGTCGGTCTGAATCCCCATTCCATCGCTCTCGTCGCCACGCCAGCAGATGAACGTCTTGAGCCCGAACTCCTGTTCCCATTGCTGGGTCTTGCCGACGAACGAGGTCACCGAGGGCGCGTGACCGTGCGCCACCACAATCTTGAACCCCGCGCGCTTGAGTTGGGCCATGATGCGTTCCAGCAGGCGCTCGAAGAAATCGTAGTCCACCCAGTACGCACTGCCTTCCAGTTGCTGTGGGGGTTCCCCGGGAAACGAGTAGTTGTCCATGCCGTAGTAGGGGCGTCCCTCGTGCTCCTCACTCACGTCCGGGCCCAGGAACAGCATGGGCAGCACGATGCCGCCCGCCTTCCGCGCGAGTTCGACGAAGAACCCCTGCGATTGCAGGCCATCGGCGCCGAGCGGCATATGTTCGCCGTGCCATTCGAGGGTGCCCAGCGGCAGATAGGCGATCGGGGCCGCAGCCATCCGTTGACGGAATTGACGCGGAGTGAGTTCGGCGTAAAGAACGCGTGACATAGCGGCATCTCCCTCGGGCAGCATAGCGTGCACAGAATTGTAGAGACTCGCAACTGGTCATTCAACGCCCGGGCACTTGCTCGATTCTCAGTGCAGTATGGTAGACTCGGAGTTTCAAGGAGGACCAGATC
>JAACEL010000013.1 GCA_011682535.1 Nitrospiraceae bacterium
CCTGCTATTCCTGTGGTTTTGCTCAATCAGATCGCCCAAATCTAAACCAAATACGAGCGCCGAGTTGTCCAATTTATTCTGACTAGGCTCCTTAGGCGCGTCCGTCAAGATAAGATGCCAATAGCATGAGACACACCACTAGATCCAGCGCTCCAGCCACTCGTCGGCCCACTGTAGCGAATCCGCCGTCATGCGGTGTCCGTCGTTGTGGGTCTGGATGTCGAGAGCGTCTTGGGCGCCGAGCAGATTGTAGATATTGTTGGCGAGCTTGAGCGCCTTCTGGCAACTCTTGCCGTCGGGCAGCAGCTCGTCGTTCAGCGCGGTGATCAGGAGGGTGGGACTCGGCGCGGCCATGGCCAGGATGTGCTCCCAGTCGAAGGGGAATTTGCCTTTCTTGACGGCGTCGCGCAGGAGGGGCATCTGGGCGAACCCGTTGTCTTCTACCCAGCGCGATGGGTCGGTGTCGGCGGCGAATCGCGTGAAACCGCAACTGGCGACGCACACTTGTACCCGCTCGTCGAACGCGGCAAGCAACAGAGCGTTGCGGCCGCCGAGGCCGTGGCCGATGACGCCAATGCGGGCGCTGTCGACGTGTTTGACCTCGCTGAGCATGTCGATCGCGTAGATGTGGTCGGACAACATCTTGCCCAAGGCCGATTTCTTGGGGTTGTCGTGGTAGAACTGTTTGGTGTCGAAGGGGTCGAGCCCGCTCGATACGCGGTCGCCCGCCGTGATGCAGTCGGGCGCGAGGGTCACATAGCCCAACTCGGCGTAGTGTTGCGCGAGGGCCAGCACCGGCTCTCCCTCCAAACCCGCGGGCTCGTCCTTGCCTTGGGGCACCTTCTGGTGACAGCAGAGGATGGCGGGGATCTCCTCCTTTTCCTCCGGCACGAACAACCAGGCCGAGACACGTTCACACTCGTCTACGAAGTAGTTAACGCGCCTGCGCACGTAGCCTGCGCACTGCACTTCGTCCGCCGTCTTGGTCTGGAGTTCGACGCGGCTCTTTGGCATTGGGCCCAGGGTTGACAGCACGGTCTTCTCGATTGCCGACCGGCCAGCGGGCCACTCCGCCAAATTCCGGGCTCTTGAAAGATCCATCATTACCTAGTTATCTCCCGCTCGAACTTTATCATACCCGTGTTTCGGGGACACCAGCGCACTCATCGCGCCGGCCGAATTTACGTGTCAAGTCTTGGCCCCCCACCCCACCGCCAGCGCCGCCGCCTGGGCCGTCCGTCCATGTGCCGGGCCTGTCCAATCCCTACAGAAAGTGTAGAAACATAATCCGAATACTTCAACAACAAAAAAAGCGCGCCGATCTTAACGTTTGCTTCCAGTCACGGACGGGTGTTGAATGGTTGTTGGAAGCCCTGTATTCTCATGGTACAATTGAACAATGCCCATGCGGTTGTGTGGGCGATAGGCAACAGAACGCGGAGAATAGTCACGTGAAACGACACACTTTGACAACAGTATGCGCTGTAGCGCTCACCCTGATGTTGGCAGCCGGCTGCGCCACCGGCCCGAAAGGCCCCTCGGACGAAGAGTTGGTTAAGCTCCAGGCGCAGGTTTTCCTGCAGGGATTGCTGGACGGGGACATCGACGCGGCCTTGATGGCCATGTCGGATGATTTCTACCACCCGGAGGTGGGTGACAAGGAAGCGTTTAAGGCGATCGGCGGCCAAGCGGTTGCAGCCGGGTACTTCGAGGACGGCGAGATGGATCTGCAAGATGCCGAGCCGCTGATTGAAGGCACGAAAGCCGACATCTATCCGTGCGTGCTCAGTTCGAGCCAGGGCAGCCTTACTTTCGGCATGACGATGACGAAAGAGGCCACTGGCTGGATGATTACTGAACTGGACATCGAAGGCCTGTAGGCCGCCTTCGGCGATACTTGTGACGAGGCCCGGCACTCCGCGACAGAGCGCCGGGCCTCTGTTGTTTCAGGCCGCGAAAGCTAAGAAAGCTGTGCAAGGATCCATAGGAGGGGGCGCCAGCCGGGCGGGGGCAAGCGAAACAAGCGCCGGGCACAAGAGTATGCTTGGCATGGGCTTCTCGCGCGTGGACACGGCGGGGAGGGGCCGGGAAACAGTTGACAGGTCGAGCGCGGCACTCTAGAATCGGAGGTATAATGATGCGAATGAGTTTCTCGCGGGAGAATGCGGAGTAGAGCGGTCTTGTCTGCAACGTGGTACATCGTGGCAATGTTGGGGGCGATCGTGGCGGCGACCTTGCTGATGGCGCCGTCGTTGTTCCGCAAGACATGCCCCGCGTGCGGGGCGAAGAATGGGCTGGATGCCGGGAATTGCCGGAAGTGCGGCAAGGCGTTCCCGGCGGACTAGCCGGAGAGGCCGTTTACGTGGCGTAGGTATGGACAGCGGCAAGGCGGAGACGCGATGAAGTCTGCGCTGGAAAGGTGCGGTGAACTATCGTGGCAACGATGATCAATTGTCCCTACTGCGGCAAATTGACAGATCCCAAGCTGGAGAGTTGTCCGCACTGCGGCGGCTACGTGCAGAAAGTGCCCGGCCAGCCCCAGGCGGCGGCCGGTGGCGCCAAGCAGACGTGTCCCAACTGTCACGCGCTCGTGCAGGACGGCGACATCATCTGCGTAGCGTGCGGCACGAACCTGCTGACCGGGCAGAAGATCGCCGAGGAGAAAAAGGAGAAGGAGGCGGTGGCGCGCGGCAAGGCGCCGCTGATGGCGGTGGGCGCGGCGGTGCTGGTGGTGCTGGTGTTGATCGGCGTGGCCTATGCGTTCTACGCGTTCACCCGCGACCCGGTGGATCAGGCCACGCAGATGGCGCTGGCGGGCAATCTGCTCGATGCCAGCGAAGTGCTCGACGCACACATCGAGAAGCATCAGGACGACGCCCGAGCCCAATTGGTGTCGGGCAAGGTCCGCTGGGAGATGGGGCAGTTCCCCCGGGCGGCCGATGCGTTTGAGGCGGCGCTGAAACTGGACCGCCAGAATGCGGAGGCTGGCATGCTGGCCGTGCTGAGCCTGGCTTCCGCGGGCTCCCAAAGCCGCGCCAGGCAGATTGCCATTCTGCGCCAGATCACCGAACAACATCCCGACAACCTGGAAGCGTGGCGCCTGCTCGCGCTCGAGTTGGGTGCGGAGAATGAGGTCGATGGTCAGATGGAGGCGCTACGCAAGGTGCTCGATCTGACGGTTTCGCCGACCGCGGCCACCCGGCAGAGCCTCGGGATTGCGCTGGCCCTGCAGGGGGACTACGCGGCCGCGCAGCGAGAGTTGAACGGTGCGATGGCGGAGGCCGAACAACAGGCCGACGTGGCCGCGGCGTTGGGGCTGGTCGCCAATCTGGGCGGATCCGCCGACGAGGCGGAGACCCTGCTGCGCGGGGCGCTTGACGGTGGTACGTCAATTCGCGAGCAAGCGCTGACCCGGCTGGGTATGCTGCTGATTGGCCAGGGCAACTTCAGCGAGGCGCAGGGACTACTCACTCAGGCGATCGCGGCCAATCGTCAGAACACGACCGCCCAGTTTTTCTACGCGGTGTGTCTGCAGGCCAATGGTTTGCTGCTCGAGGCGCTCAACGAATTCGAAACCGTCGCGCAGGCCGGGGGGCTCTTCGCGGTGGAGGCCTCGGTGCGCGTTGCCGACATCATGCTGGGTCAGGGCGACCCCGAAAAGGCCCGTAGCGCCGTGGAGCGGGCCGAACAGGCTGGCGGCAGCAGCGCCGCGCTGCGCACCATGCGCGGGCGTGTCATGGTGGCCCTGGGGCAGGACAACAGCGCTCGCGAAGCCTTCCAGCGCGCGATGGCGGCCGACCCGGCCTATGCGCCCGTCCACTTGGAGGCCGGCCTGCTGAACATCAAACAACAGCGCTTCGCCGAGGGGGTCGCCGAACTCGACAAATACCTTGCGCTCCTCGGCCCGGATGCGCAACGGATCGAGTTCGAGGGTGTACGCACACTCGTGTCTCAGATCAAGCAGGCGACGGGCGCGGGCGGGCAGGCGCCTGGCGCCGCCGGGTTCGACAATGCAGGGAGGAACGCCTCATGAAACGCCTCTTGACCGCCCTTCTAACCGCTGGCGCCGCGATCGTGCTGACTCCGGCTGCCCACGCCTGGAACCCGCGCACGCAGGAAGCCGTCGTGATCACGGCCGTTCACGTGCTCTCCAAAGAGAGCGTGATGAAACTCGACAAGCTGGAGGCCGACGTGGCGCGCGGCGCGTCTGCGCCGATGGAAGACGTGAGGAAGATCTATCCCGGCCTCGATACGGGGCGTCTACGGGCTATCGAATCGGAGATGAGCCTGCTCAGGGCCGTCCGAGGCAGGATGATCGATCCCTACTTCGCCTACCGGCTGGGCATGCTGGGGCGGCTCGTGGCGGCCTACTCCGCTCCGCTGGCCTTGGATTCCTCCGTCTACCGTGACCGCTACTATGCCGACGTCGCCGCCAACATCCGGCAAGTGCCATTGAAGCTGGAGCGCCGCCGGTTGGTCGACCCGGCGCCCTATTTCGAACGGATGCGGCGCATGGCCGATACGCGTGGAGACCTGATCGTGCAGGACTACCGAGATGGACTGGGCTTTGCCGGCGTGGCGCGCGCCGCCCTGTCCGACGACTACAGCCGTTCGGTCAACGCCGTTGCCGACGTCTGGTACACCGTGGTTACGGGCGGCGCCTTGAACGCGGGCGTCTCGGATGACCAATTCCACGACTACGTGGCCAACGCGATCGCCTACTATGTCAAGCGAGGCAACCTGAACGAGATTGAGAACAGCTACCGGCGCTTGTCGGAACTCACCCCCATCACACCCGACCTGGCCAAACGGATCGGCGACATGTTTTACGACGCCGGTTTCTATGAGCGTGCGATCACCGAATACAGCATCGTGCTGCTGGCGGAGCCGGCCCGGCGCGACGTGGTCGAGCGAATTGCCCGCTACCACATGCAGGTCGGCGAGAAGATGCTGGCCGACGGGCAGTTGCAGGAGGCCCACGACGCCTTTGCCCGGGCTCTGCAGGTCGACCCGCTCCATCTGGAGGCCGAGGCCAAGAGGCTGGAGGCGGAGCGCCTGATCGCGGACCGCGATGCCCGCCTTCAAGCAGCGCGGCGCAGTATCGAGGAAGCGGCCGATCTTGAGATGCGGGCCGAGCAAGCCACCTTGCGCAATCGGTTTGCGGACGCCGTCGACGCCCTCAAAAAGGCGGCGGGGCTGTATGACGGCGTGACGGACGAGTTTCCCGCGGAGTACCGGGCTGCTTCGACGGGCCTGACCAACATCGACCTGCGGTTGCGCGACCTCAAGTCGCAACTCATCCAGAACGCGCAGTCGTTCAGCGGCGCCGGGTCAGTTTTCGGCATGCAACAACTGGCGCTCAAGGACACGCGCCAATATGACCGGGAAGCGCTACACACCCTCGCCACGAAGGAACTGGTCGCGGAGATCGGCCGCCTCAAAGAGGAATATCGGACGAAGGTGCGGTTCCAGTAGGCCATTTGGGCCAGCCTCACGACGAGACGGGGCCGGCGGCGTGTCGAACGACCGCGCGCGTGCGCGGTGCGATAAGGTCGGCCGTCCGCGCATACGTCACCTCGATGTGGGTGATCTCGCCTTGGTGTTGGCCACGCTCCAGTAGGATCTCCGCCTTGTCGGAAACCGTCACGCCTGCGGCAGTCCGATCGTCCGGGCCCGCCAGCGCATCCACCTGCACCTTCCGCCCCGTTGTATTCGCGAGGCGGAACCCCCCCGCCACGCACGTCACCTCCAGTCCCGGTAGCCGCAATCCGCGCTCCGAGGTCGCCAGGCGGTACTGCACGGCGTGATGGATGTCGGCGAGTTCCACGAAGGTGGCCGTGTAATTGCGCAGCAGGCCGACGTACTCGCGCACCTCCTCACCCTCCACGAGTTCAAGCACGACCCGCCGGCCGAAGTGGCGTTCGAGGATGGGCTCGTAGGCGTTGGCCGCGTGATCGATGAGTTCCGACGACATGTTCTTGAGTTGCGCTTCCTGGCTCTTGAAAGTGCTGCTGGCGCTACGCGCCACGACACGCCCCAGAAGGGTGTGGGCCGTCTGCAAAAACGCATCGCGCAAAGTTCCCATCACATTGCGCCACCACCGCCACAACCGCGCGTACAAGGGCGGCGATCCGCACAGACGGATGAGCTTCGCACGCCGGCGCTTCTCCTCAGGCGTCATCTCGTCGGGGTAGCGCCACAGGGCGCGGATGGTCGAATACCCGGCCTGATAGCGGATATAACTGTACTTGCTGATGCCGTCTTCATCCTCTTGGGGTTGATCGTAGAGCAACTCGAACCCTGTCGCATAGATGCACAGGCGGCCCCAAACGTGCTTACCGTCATTTTCCACCAGCACGATCTTCGACCCATCGAAGCTACGCAAACAGCGGTCGCGCGTGCGCCGCCGCCACACCGGCCCGATGATGGTGGTGAGAAAAATAACCCCGATCGTGATGGCAAGCAGGTAGGATTCCATGCTCCGTATCCCCTCCAACAGTGCGTTTCGAGGTAGGTTACGCCCAGGTTTGTTTCGGATGCAACTTGTGCGGCCTCGGCGTCCAACGATCCCCAGTTTTGTGAACGGTGCATCGGTGAAGAAATCGCACGAGATATCCGGGCTAATACTTCGTCATGTTTTAATCCGTGGATAGAGTCGTTTTAGTTTGGTTCACGCATTGTGGGTGGTGAATGGCCAGTCCACACCTTTGCCGGATTGGTTTCGCTGGGCCTGCCAGGTGGCCACTTCGATTTTCAGCAGGGCTATTTTGAGGATTTTGTGATTGAAGATCGTCCAAAGATAAGCTAAAGACGAGATGTAGAATGTCCAATTTATTCTGACCAGGCTCCTGACGATGTGCTAACACTGACCGCGTGGAGTTTGGGCAGTACCACAACCGGAACGATGAGGAGACAAAGGAATGGGCAAATCGCTGGCCATGATCGCCGCAGCCTTGGCATGGGCGGTCCCCGCGTTTGCGGGAAGCCAAACAGACTTGGCGAAGGCCGTGGAAGATCTGTTGCGAGTACAGCAGGAACAACAGACGCTCATCCAGCAGTTGATCGACGAGGTCAACTCGCTGCGTGCGGGTCAAGCCGCAATGAAGACGGAATACAAGGCCGCAAAGACCGCCCAGGAAGAGGCAGGAGCAGCGACGGATGCAGCGCTGGAGAAGGTGTCGTGGGCGAAACGCTTTGGCATCAGCGGCGATTTCCGCACGCGATACGAGTACATCGGCCAGGAAGGCAAAGAGGAAATCAATCGGTTCCGTCTTCGGGCGCGCGTGGGACTGAGCGCGGAGTTGTCCGAGACGTTGGACGTGCGCTTCCAATTGGCGTCGGGATCCAACGATCCTACGTCGACCAATCAAACGTTGGACGGGAGCTTCTCGAGTAAGGATGTCTGGATCGACCTGGCCTATCTCGACTGGCGCCCGGCGGCCCGCGAAGGTCTTCACGTGCTGGCGGGTAAGCTCGATAACCCGTTCTACACGCCTGGCAAAACCGAGTTGATCTGGGACGGAGACCTGCGACCCGAGGGCGCTGCGTTGACCTATGACCGCACCGATGGTCACTGGGACACAACGCTACGCGCGGGTGCGTTTGTCGTCGACCACGACAAGGTGCAGTCGGACACGTCGCTGTTCGGCGGCCAAGCCTACGCCAAGTATCGCTTCGATCGGCACGGCGCGTACGCCCTGCTGGGCACGTCGCTCTTCTATTGCGACAACCTCGAGTACCACCTGCCGCTGTTCGACACGACTGATCCCATGGGCAACGCGGTGCGCCTGCTGGACCTGTCGGATCCCACGAGTCCGCTCATCTACCGCCAGGATTTTACGGAACTGGAGTTCTTCGCCGAGGCCGGGATGGACATTCACGGAATCCCGGTCAGCCTTTTCGGCGACTACGTAAAGAACACGGAAGCCGATTTCGACGACACGGGTTGGCTGGCCGGATTCAAGGTCGGTAAGACCAAGAACCCGGGTTCATGGGAATTCCGGTACAACTACCGCGAGCTGGAGCGTAACGCCGCGATCGGGCTATTTACGGACTCCAGTTTCGGCGGCGGCGGCACAGATGTCCGGGGCCATAAGTTCAAGCTGGGCTACCAACTCTCGAAGCGCGCGAAGCTCGGCCTAACGTATTTCGACAACCATAGGTATCTGGACAGTGACAACAAGTGGTACCTGTTCGCCGCGCCGACAAGGGACTACGAGCGGCTACAGTTGGATGTGCAACTCAAGTTCTAACCCGCAACAAACGGCGACCTGGATGCATTCCGGGATGTTGACTGTGTGTATGGGGATTGGTATCATCCGTGACTGGTTGGGTGGGAAAAGCCCTGTTTCTTGTGAGGGTTGACGTGCGCCCGCCCGTGACAATGGGACAACCGAGGAATACGCGGCGCCATATGCAGAAAGAAGAAGCCATAGAAGTAGAGGGTACCGTGGTTGAGACGCTTCCAAACGCGATGTTTCGCGTGAAGCTGAAAAACGACCACATGGTTCTTGCCCACATCAGCGGGAAGATGCGCAAGTACTTCATCCGTATCCTCCCGGGCGACCGCGTCAAGCTGGAAATGTCGCCCTACGACCTGACCAAGGGCCGTATCACGTACCGCTACAAGTAGTCCGCGCCGAAATCCGGACGCGCTTCCCCCACCGGTCAGCCTGAGCGCTCCCGTTGGGCACGCCTCTATCTACATCCGCATCTCCCTGCCTGTTGACCTTGGCCGCCAGCCGCGTTAGGATCGCTATTGCCCTCGCGCCTGTACGCGCGCAGGCGAAACGAGCAACCAACGCCCCTGGGAGGCCCAGCCATGCCCCGCCGAACGTTCGTACGATTGTTGTGCAGTGTGCTGCTGATGGGCGCCGCGCACGCCGCGCCGCAAGTCACCTTCGAGTCGCTCCTGAGCGAAATGACCAATCTCGAAGCCCTGACGCGTTTTCCCGATCCGGCCTACACGTGCAAACAGTTCTCAAGCTACGACCGCCGCTCGACCGACCCGAACGAACTCACAGACGAGAACTGGTTCGCCAACGGCGACCGGGGCCGCCACCTGCGCACGGAGGAGCGGAACGGCGAGACCGAATGGGTGATGATGGACGCGGCGGGCCCGGGCGCGATCGTGCGGATGTGGTCGGCCAATCCCAAAGACGCGGGCGTGCTGCGGATCTTCCTCGACGGCGCGGAGGAACCCGTAATCGAGATGCCGCTCACGGAGTTCCTGGGCGGCGAACACATGCCCACTATCAATCCGATCGGCGGCGTACAGGGGCTTGGCTGGAACAGTTACCTGCCCATTCCCTACGCAAAGCACTGCAAGGTCACGTGCAGCCAGGGCGATTTCTATTACCACGTCAATTACCGCACCTACGCGCCGGGCACACAAGTGGCCAGCTATACGTCCGCCGCGGCGCAACGGGCGCAGCAGGCCATTCAAGACGTGGCCAAACGCCTGAGCACGCCTGCGTCGTTCGGACCGGTGCCGTCGACTTGGTTCGTCGAACTGGACGAAGCCCTCGCTCCCGGCGCTTCGGCGTCGACCGAATTCGAAGGGCCCGCGGCGTTGTACCGCCTGGCCATGAACGTGGAGGCGGACGACATGCCCGCCGCGTTGCGTGGATGTCTGATCGAGATCTTCTTTGACGGCGGCACAACCCCGGCCGTGCAAGCGCCGTTGGGCGATTTCTTCGGGACGGCTCCCGGCGCAAATGCGTATCTGTCGCTTCCGTCGGGCGTCACGAGCACCGGCCAAATGTACAGCCACTGGGTAATGCCCTTCGAAAGATCCGCGCGCATGACGCTGACCAACCACACGCAGTCGGACATAGCCGTCACCGGCCAGGCCGTCGCGGGGCCTTACGAATGGTCGGATCGCTCGATGTATTTTCACGCAAAATGGCGCACGGAGAACCCCATCGCCACGCGGCCGCGCCAGGACTGGAACTACCTGGACTGCACGGGAACGGGGGTGTTCGTCGGCGTGATGTGCCATGTCACGAATCCGGTTAAGCAGTGGTGGGGCGAAGGCGACGAGAAGATCTATGTCGATGGCGAGGCCTTTCCCAGCCACTTCGGCACCGGCACTGAGGATTACTTCGGTTACGCCTGGTGCTGCCCCGAAACGTTCACCCACGCCTACCACAACCAGCCCCGGTGCGACGGCCCGGGCAACTACGGACAAACCTGCGTGAGCCGGTTCCACATTATTGACAACATCCCCTTCACTCAGTCGTTCAAATTCGACATGGAAGTCTGGCACTGGACGGAGTGTGAAATCGGGATGGCCGTCATCGCCTACTGGTACGCCAAGCCCGGCGGCACGGACACGTTCTCAGCACCCGCCCCGGGGCAATTGATCGTGGTGGACGCCCCGCCGATGCCCGAGCCCAAGCGCGTCGAGGGCGCGCTCGAGGGCGAGGACTTCGAAGTGGTGTCGTCAACTGGCGGCAACGCCCGCGATCAGGAAGGAGCGTGGGGCTGGAGCGGCGAGCGCCAGTTCTGGTGGACCCACGCGAAGACGGGTGACAAGACGGTGCTGGCGTTTCCAGTGAAAACGGCCGGACGTTACCAGGTGCTCGGGCGCTTCACCAAAGCGCCCGACTATGCGATCGCGCAGTTGCACGTCAACGGTGCGCCCGCGGGCGCGCCGTTGGACTTCTTCCATCCCGGCGTGATCGCAACGCCCGAGATCCCGCTGGGCGTGTTCGATCTCACCGAGGGGGACAACACGTTGACCATCACCCTCACCGGCAGGAACGCGAAAGCCATTGACGGCATGATGTTCGGGCTGGACTACCTGCGCCTCGAACCTGCGCCTTGACCCGCACGAGGCTCCTGGCGATCAGGCGATCATCCGTTGGAGGCCGACCACTACGCCCTGGACTTCCACCTCTTGCCCGGGAAATACCATCGGCTCCATGGTGGCGTTGGCGGGGCGCAATTCCACTTGGTCACCCTTGGGGTAGTAGTGTTTCACCGTCGCCTCGTCACCAACCAGCGCCACAACAATGTCCCCGGCTTTCGGTGGCCGATCATGATCGACGACGACGATGTCGCCGTCGAGGATCCCGTCATCCACCATGCTGTCCCCCTGCACCCGCAGGCAATAGCTTTGCGGCTTCGCCAACGCCGGCGCCACGGGGATATGGTCTTCAATATTCTCCGCCGCCAGGATCGGTTGCCCCGCCGCCACTTGCCCCACCAGCGGCAATACCTCCGCCGCCTGACCATAGAGTGTCTGCGACGCCTTCTCCGTCACCCGAATCCCACGCGCCTGCGACGAGCGGACGATGTAGCCTTTCTTCGCCAGGGCAACGAGATGGTCGTTGACGCCGTTGGTGGACGAGATCCCAAATTGTCCGCCGATCTCGGCGATGGTGGGCGGCCAACCGCGCTCTCGAATCGACTCGATGACGAATTGCAGGATATCCGACTGGCGTCGCGTCAGTTCTCGTGCCATTTTGGGCACCCTCCAGAGCCTGAATTCTTTTTCAGCTATATTGAACCATGTTTCCGGCGCGATGTCAAGCGCAAGGCCCCACAATTTGAAACGCGGAAACCCTCAGGCGCACTCGTCGAGACCATCATCCGTTCCATCTGCGTTCATCTGTGGATCATGCTTCTGGATCCACAGACAAACACAGATAGACGCGGATACAGGTTTTCTTTTTCCTGCGCAACCTCTCTGCGCAACCCAAAGGGATCGTGCCAAGGCGCCAAGACGCAAAGGATGCACATCCAGGAATGGAGCGATGCGCGCTATGGTGATGAGCGTTCTTACGTAGCTGCGCAAGCGGGTGAAGCGCCGCCTACTTCGATGCGGCGTTTGGCATTCGTGCCCGTGGGCGGGACGACGAGCACCACGTTGTCCGAACCCGCCGTTACCGGTTCCACGGAGAATCCCTTTCCCGCGGGCGTGAGTCTCACGCTCCGCGAAGCCTGCCACAGCCATGCCGGGATGTAGATGCGGCTTGGGGCGGTCACGGCGGGCGTCTCTTGCCAGGTGCAGTGGAAGTGTTTGGCTTCGGCCTTGGTTTCGTAAGCGGTTAGCGTTCCCGCCAAGCGCTGGGGAACCGGCCGGTTGACGATCTCCAGGTAAGCTGCGTCTAGCAAGTAGCGCCCGAATTCCCAGTAGGTGTCGCTCGCGCCGTGGCGCTCGAGTTGGCGCGCCATGTGGCGTGCGGCCGGGAGGATCTCGGGGCCCGCGCTTCCGTAGGCGCCCCACTCACCCACAAGCGTGGGCATGTTGAGCCGGCGTGCGGCTTCGGCGTGGCGCTCGAAGATGAGGCTGACGCGCTCGGGGTTGGCAAGGGAAAGCGCCGGGGTGTCGACGACGATGTCGTAGCCGTGGGGAGCATAGGCCTGTTTGGGGTCGCGGACGCCATTGGCATCGCGAACGGGTTCGATGCCGGTGCGCACGCCCATGTTGGACGTCATGCTGGTTTCGAGAAAGACGATGTGGTCCGTGTCGACTTCGCGAATGGCCTTCGTCACGCGCTCGTACATGGGCATGAGTTTCGTGCGCTCGAATTCCTGTTGGATTGCTTCGACGTTGTCGATGACGGCGGTGTAGATGGTCATGTCGCTGAGTTGGCTCATGAGTCCGGCGCGTCCGGCCGGGTCGAGCCATTGCGCGGCGATGTCGCTGGCCGTGGCCGTGTTGGCGCTGTCGACCTTGGCGAGCCCTTTGACGAAGCCTTCGATCATGGCGGCCTGGGCGGGAAGATTACCGCTGCCGATGTTGGGTTCATTGAACAGGTCATAGCCGAGGACGATGGGTTCATTGGCGTATCGGGCGGCGACGTGTTTCCAGGCTTGCGCGAAACGATCCTGGATGCCGGGGCCGCCGGGGCCGGGGGTGTTGGCCCAGAAGTTGTCGAAGGCGCGTTGGATGGCGGCGCTGGTGAGGTAGGCGTCGCTCCAGACGCCGCCTTCGCTTACGTGGGGCTGGCCGTCGGTGAGGGTGGCCCACTCGGGTGCGCCGTCGGAGTAGGAGACGCTGAACAGATCCTGGTGCATGTCGAGGAGGACGTAGAGGCCGTGCTCCTTGGCCCAGGCAACGCGCTGGTCGACTTTCTTGAGGTAGGCCTCGTCGTACTGTCCGGGCTCAGGCTCGAGTCCGTCCCAGATGATGCCCAGGCGGATGCAGTTCAGGCCCCAGTCACGCATGAGGGCGAACTCTTTGGCGCCATGCCAGCTCTGATAGTTGTCGGCGGGGTTCTTGCTGATGACGCTGATCCCGTGCAGGACGATCTCGCGTCCCTCGGGGTCGATGAAGCGGGTGTCTTGCACGCCGATGAGGCCGGGAGGTGTGACTTGCGCAGCGGCGGCGGCGGCCAGGATGGTTGCGAGCACCAGGGTTATCGCGCCAAATCGCATGGGTCGGTCTCCCATCATTCGAATTTTCTCGCGCCTCGGAACAGGTTTCCATTCTATACCAGAGCGCTCTATGAAACGCTGTGGCTAGTGAGGACAAGGCTGACAAGAAACGAACCGCAGGCATGGCGGCGTGTCTCTTCCTGCAACCCGTTGCCCTCGCGTGATAAACAGACCGGAGCGCACTGTTGGTGCGCTCCGGTCCTGGCCGCTCCATGGCCGCAGGCGGAATCTACATACCCGCGACATTGCCGCTGAGAACTTGAACCATGCCCTTGGAAATGGGGCTTTCGTCACCATAGCGCTTGAACTCGACGTGGCCGTCCATGTAGAGCACGTTGCAGCCGCCGGGGATGTGGTTCATCATGCTTGGAAAGACCGGGGACACGTCGTCCCACATGATCCACAGCTCGCTCTGCGCCATGGCGCTGGCGGCGGGGTTGTTGATGTCGGTGATGAGGAAACGCTCGATACCTTCACGAAGACGGTACAGCGGACCGTAGTCCTTGTCGAAGCCTGGAAGGTCGCTTGCGTCCTTTGGCGTGGCCAGGAGGAAGTTCATGAAATTCACCAGTTCCGGTTCGCTGAGGTTGAGGTCTGCGACGCCGACGACTTCGAGGGTCGGGCCAACCACCGGATTGTCGAAGATGTTCTGGTCGTTCAAGGCCCAGCCCCAGTAGTTGTAGGACAGGGCATTTATGTTGCACGGCGTGATCTGACCGGAGTCGGGATCGTCGTTGAGGAACCACCCGTCGTGGTTATTGCTGGAGTCGGAGGGGCACAGCAGGACGTTGATGTCCGTGAGGTACTCCGGATAGAGAGCATCGCCCTGGAAGATGGTATCGATCGGCCACGCCGGGCTTCCGGCAACGACGCTCTCGCAGTTGTCGCCTTCGATGGAGTGCATGGTCGGGTATTTCTCACCCTTGGACTCATTGGAGTACATCTTGAAGGTGAGACCCATTTGCTTCAAGTTGTTTTGACAGCTCGCTCTGCGCGCCGACTCACGGGCTCGTGCCAAGGCCGGCAACAGGATGGCGGCCAGAATACCGATGATGGCAATTACGACCAACAATTCAATCAATGTGAATCCCTGTTTTCTCATGTCGTACTCCTTTATGTGTATGGTTGTAGAGAACGGTTGAACAAGAGCGTCTTGCATTACCCGTGATCCATCGCCGCAAGATAAGGGTGAAATTGCCAAGCGGTCAACTCCTTTCCGATACAATTTCGATCCAGCAAATGAGTTACTCTCACGGACGCTTCACCAAGACAAACACAGCCCAAACTTGACGTAGGTGTTGGGTCATTGAGTTTCTCTGGGCGCCTGTCCCATATGCGGTATGTCAAGTTCCATTTCAGCAATCACGGTCGCCGCGATACGGCGTTCTGTATCTTCGTAATCCCATTCGCTGGAAAGAGGACGCCAGCCGTACCCATCGTATAATACGTGCACGTTTCTGAGAAGCGCGGCAACGGGATCGGCGATCTCCAGGTGATCGAACGGGACGGACCCGCACAGAGCGGCGGCCAATCCGTCAGTCAAAATCCAGAGGGTAAGGGTCAGCGTCTGTGCCGTCGTTCCTGTTGGAAAAGTGAGATCCCCTTGCCGTACAGCGTCCTCGATGATGTCCTGCAGAAGGCAGAACATCTGCTTGTCCAGTTCCGCGTGCTGTCTTTGCAGATCGCGGGAGACCTTCTCCAGCACGACGTCGGTGCCACTGAAATTCGAGATGCGCTGGTCGTCGAGGTATCGGTCTAGATAATGCCGTATCACCGCCGCAACGGCCACCATGCGTTCACGGGGCCGGCCAGAAAAGGCACTTGCCTTCTGAAGAAACGACAGCAACTCTCGCTGACATCGAAGCCCCAGCTCGACGATTAGTTCTTCCTTGGAACTGAAACGCTCGTAGAGTGTTGGCCGGGAAAAGCCTGTGGCTTTGGCCAAGCGAGAGATCGAAAGGCTGTGGTAGCCTTCTCTGAGAAAAATATCACGCGCTATCTCAAGGTGCATTTCGTCTCGCTGCTGCAGCTCGCGCTGCTTGCCATCCAAGACGGTTGGCTCGTTCAAAGTTGCCATCATTCGCCGCTCCAACATGCTAACGAGAGTCTGGCTTAGCGCAGGATCTTACAGCTGTCGGGATTCTAGCGCATGTCGCCATTCAAGTCAAGTGTCATACAGACCTCGAATCGCCGGATAACTCCGCCGGGGTGCGCGTGGCAAACTCAGCCTCGCACCCATGCCAAACGCGCCCACTGGTGGCGGTCCTATTGCGGAGTGGGAAGTGGGACTGTGCTCTTTGCTTGTATTCGTGAAGGGTCACACGTTTCCCGGCGCGATACTCGGAGGGGAAACCGCCTGATGGCCGTTAGCACTAACGGCCATCAGGCGGGCATCACAGGGGGGCGTATCTGCACGAGCAGATCGGCGTGAAGCTCGTCGAGCGGGGGTCGGTACGCGCGCGCTGAGGCGCGTCTTTTTACTCACGTAACATCTGTTCGTTGATGCGCTGTGCCTGGAGGCAGAAGGCCTCGAGCCGGGCTTCGATAAGTTGGGGGAAGGTGTTTCCGTCAGTTTCGACGGCGAGGAAGGGGAGCTTACGGTCGATGGCCAGGATTTCCGCCGTGGCTGTGTGGCCGTTTGCGTTGTCGATAGCCCGCTTGACTTCGGTGGTGAGCTTTTCGCTGAGCACGGACTCAGCCACGCGGCTGGGCATGCAGCCGAACGGGCCGATGGAGATCACGCCGCAGGAGGGGTGCAGGCTTTCATGGAGGGCGGCCCCGACGGTGAGGATGGCTTCGCCGGTGAGGTTGGGGGAGATGAAGTGGGCGCCCATTTCCACCACCGGATCGACATCGGCCTTTTCGCAAAAGAACAGGCCCGCGGGCGCCATGCGCTTGCGGATGGCGCGGTCGAAATAGTCCTTGACCCAGTAGCGAACCCAGAACATGAGGCCGCGGTCATTCTCGATGCCGTTCTTGACCAGCCAGTCGAGGTACTTGAGCCATTCGCTGATCTTGGAGGTCCGCACGACGAAACCGCGTTCGGCAAGACTCTCGACCAGGCCCTGCAGGGAGATGGGGTCGTTGCGCACATAGATCTCGCCGACGAGGGAGATCTTGGGGAGTTCGTGGTAGGGGCGCGTGAGGCGGATGCTCGACAGGGCCTTGGCGGTCTGGGTGAGTTGGCGCGTGATCTGGGGCCAGCTTTTGTGAATAACGGCGGCGACGGCTTGGTGTTCGCGATCCAGGGTGGCGAGGGCTTCTTCACGGTCGACGGCGGCGGCGAGGATAGTGGCCCACATCTCGTCGAAGAGGTCGCCGATGATGACGCCGCGCCATGCGGCCAGCGCAAAGCGGTCGCCGAGTCCGCCGTACCCATTGGCGGTGGTGAGGGAGAGGACGGCGACGTCGCGGAGGGCCTGTTTGTCGATCAGGCGCTTGGAGAACACATGATACTGCCCGAATCGGCAGGGGCCGTCGGTACTGAGCATGAAGTACGCGGTAATCTCGTCTTCGGATCGGGTTTCGAGGTAGTGGAGCAATTGGCCGACCGTGGTCTGGAGGGGGAGGCATTCTTTGCACGAAGAATTGGCGCGTCCAAGTTTCAGGATTTCGTCGTTGGCTGGTGGCAGAACTTCGGCGCGGATGCCCCGGCACCCGAAGGCCTTAGCCACCATGATCGTGCCGTAGCGCCCCATGGCGGGGACGACGACTTTGACGCGCTTGTGGTCGAGTGGGAACCACTCTCCGTTGGACGCGCGGATGCCGGTCTTGCCGTCGCGGAATTCGACAACGGCGGCGGTGAATCCGTTGGTTGGCGCCTCGGCGGGTGTCTTCAACTGGCGGTAGTATTGGATGATGTCGAGGAAGGCTTCGATGCGTGTCTCGATACCGGCGTCGGCGGTGTGGTTGTCGAGTTCGAGCGTGAGCGAGGGTTTACGCCCCATGATGTCGCGGAAGTAGGCGACGATGAAGGAATCGGGGCCGCAGGAGAAGTTGGTGATATAGGCGCCGAAGAGTTGGGAATCCTGTGCGATGGCTTGGGCGGCTTTGAGAATCTGCCGTCCCATGGCCCAGTACATATGGTGATGGCCTTCGAGCGGTTCGTCTTCGAAGGGGAGCATGTCGTAAGGGATGATGCGAATCCCGCGCGAGGCGAACTTGGCCGGGATACCTTTGTTGGCTTCGGCGACGAAACTGTTGTACGGGCGGCCGAAGAGGACCGTGGCCACGGCGCTTGGATCTTCGCGGACATCGGCGAGGGCCTGGGCGCCCATGGCGCGGATGTCGTCGTGGAATTGCTGCTGTTCGGCAATGGCGGCCTGGAGCGCGGGTTCAGCCTTGGCAACGTCGACGCCGAGCGCGTGGGCGATGTCGCGGAAGGCTTCGGTGTTGCTTTCGATGCCGTCGGAGAAATCGAAGCACGGGGTCAGGGTGCGCGCCGTGGCGAATTCGGGGAAGGCGGTTCTGAGGTAGAAGGGTTCTCCTTGTATGAACACGCAGGTGCATGAGGTGTCGGCACGGTCGCTGGCGTTGATGCCGCGCACGTGGGGAAGGAAGATGTAGTCGGGCTTCATGGCGGCGAGGGTGGCGGCGTAGCCGTGCGCCAGCTCGACGGGGAAGCAGAAGGCGGCGCCTTGGTGGTCGGCGCCGGTGGGGTCGAGGACGCCGGGCAGTACGGCACGAAAACCCAGTTCGGCGAAAAAGCGGTTGTAGAGCGGGAAGTACGTGTTGACGAGGAACGAGCGGTTGAGCCCCACGGTGGGCCGTTTGTCGGCGGAATCGTCGGGTGCGAGGCCGCGGAAGAGCCGGCGCTCGCGCTCGACGACGAGGTTGAATCCCGTGGTGTCCATCTTGCGTTTGTGGATCATGTTGTCGAATCGGTTACAGGTACCGCCGAAGGGGTAGATCTTCCCGTCGATTTCGATGCGGGCGATCTCGCATGCGCGGTCGCATTTCTCGGGTCCGCCGGCGCAGACGAAGGGGTCGCGGTGGCGGACTTCGCGTTGGGCGAGATCGTTGAGATCGAAGGCGGCGGATTCGATGAGGCCGTGCTCGAGGCGGCGTTCGACTTCGAGCGCGACGCCCAGGGCGCCCATGAGGCCGGGCTCGGGCGGCACGATCATCTCGGCGCCGATGAGGGCGGCCATGGCGGCGGGGATGGCTTCGTTGTAGCAGACGCCGCCCTGCATGAAAACCTTCTTGCCGACGGGGCGGTTGCCCTTGACGCGGTTGGCGTAGTTCATGCAGATGGAGTAGACGAGTCCGGCGACGATGTCGGGCACGGAGATGCCCTCTTGCGCGGCGCCTTTGATGTCGGAACCGATGAAGGCGGCGCACTGATCGTTGAAGTTGGGGGGCGTCTGGGCCTGGTAGGCGGCCGGCCCGATCGCGGTGACGTCGAGTCCGAGGCTTTCTTTGGCCGATTCTTCGAGGAAAGAACCGGTGCCCGCGCTGCACGCCTCGTTCATGGCGTAGTCACTGGGGACGCCGTTGGTGATGTAAGTGTATTTGGCATCCTGTCCGCCGATTTCGAAGATGGTGTCGACCTCGGGGTCGAAGTGGACGGCGGCGGTGGCGTGGGCGATGATCTCGTTGATGACGCCGTCCGTCATCGCGTGGAGCCCGGCGATCTGACGTCCGGAGCCGGTGACGCCGAGGCCCTCGATGGTGATGGGGACATCGATCTGTTCCGCAAGGCTCCGGTACACACGGCGCGAGGCGCCAACGGGATCGCCGTTGGTACGCAGGTAGTCGGAGGCGAGTATGGCCTTGTCGCTACGGCGCATGACGACGCCCTTGGTGGTTGTCGAGCCGACGTCGAGTCCGAGGATCGTGCGGTCGCCGGTTTGGGCGGTTGCGCGTGGGTGCTGCTTGAAGTGCACCTTGTCGCGGAAGTCCGACAGCGGCTTGAGGAACGACAGACTCGAGGTTCGGCTGACGAAGATGTCGTCGAGGCTTTCGATCGTGGGGCATCCGTTGCCGAGGGCCCACAGCGCGGCGCCGTAGGCTTCGAACCAAGGCGCGGCTTCGGGGATGTAGAGATCGGGGATGGCTTCGCGCAGGTAGTGGACCATGGACTGATTGGCGGCGCAGCCACCGATGAGCATCACCGATTCGTGGGGCAGTTTCGTGAGCAGTTCGAGAATCTTGCCGGCCATCATGCGGGCGAGTCCGGCGACGACTTGTTCTTTGGGGATGCCTTTGTTGAGGGCGTGGGTGCAGTCGCTCTTGCAGAAGACGGAACAGCGCCCGGAGACCTTGTGGGAGGCGCCGGGCATCTCCATGCGGGCGACATCGTCGAGGGTGACGTCCATGCGTCCAATCTGTTGGAGGAGGAATTCGCCGGTGCCGGAGGCGCACTTGTTGCCGGTGTGGATGTCCTGGATTTGTCCGTGCGGATCCAGGTGGTAGAGCATGAAGGTCTCGCCGCCGGCGCTCACGACGACCCGGTAGGGATGGTCGTCCGGGAGGATGTCGGCGGTGGCGCGTTCGACGGCTTCGGGTTCCGCGATGGTGGCGAAGCTGACGTGACGGCGGAACTTGCGGCCGGTAGCGGCGATGGGGAGGTCCGCCGCGCCGGGCTCGGCTTCGATCATGGCACGCAGCGTGTTCCGTGGGTTCCCCTCATGCGCGCAGGTGCGCGCGGAGACGACTTCGATCCCCGCTTCGCTGCGTCTTAGCCGTGCCAGACCGATGGTCGACGCGCCCAGGCATATTCCCAACGACTCCATCAGTTCCTTTCTTAGCGGCGTCTTGGTCATCGTTCGTGATCGTCGCTGCGAGTGACGCGAAAGCTTGGGACAGACACGTCTGCGCGCTCTTCGAGCGCTGCGCTTGTGTCAGTCCCGCAGTCTTGCTTGTCCTTCGAAATCAGGGGCCGCCCTTTGCCTCGTGAACCTCAACGCACTTGCCCGCGAAGCTGAGCTTCGCGGGGCGAAGATTGCCTCATTCGCTGCGAGTGGCGCGGGGTTCGGAGGGGCGAGCATCGGGGCGTGGCTATTTGGCCAGCGCCTTGTATTTCTTGCGCGCCGTGGCCGGTTTCCAGCCCTTGAGGGCCTCGGCGTTTTCGACCACCTTGGCCACGGCCGCGGCGATGTCGTCCATGTCCTTCTTGGGGCCCATGATGGCCATGTGGTGTACGGAAACGCCGGTTTTCTCCGTGGCCTGCTTGCAGACGGGGAGCTTGTAGCGGCGCGGGTCGATGGCGCGCCAGTACTCGGCGCTGAGTTTGTGGCGGCGTTTGGTGTGGGGCTTGTAGAGTCCGCAATTGTTCAGCGGCTCGTAGGGCGGTTCGAAACCTTCGGGTACGCGCAGTTCGGCGTTGAGGGCGCGGCAGAAGTTGTCGTTGGTGAGTCCCTTGAGCGTGCGCGGATCGAGGCGGAAGACGTAGTTGAAGTAGCTGGCCCGGGTGATCTGTTTGCGGCGGCGCATGGGCATGACGCCGGGGATCTGCTCGAGCAGCGAGTTAAGGTAGAGGGCGTTGCGGTCGCGGGTCTCGACCTGCTTGGGTAGGCGTTCGAGGCCGCCGGCCAACATGGCCGCCTGCCATTCGGTGATGCGGAAGTTGCCGGACTGAATGGCGTTGGTCATGTCGTCCTGGTAGCCGCGCCCGCAGTTGCGCAGCGAGTAGATGCGCTCGAAGACCTTCTTGGTCTTGCACATGTTGAAGCCGCCTTCGCCGGCACTGAGGACTTTGGATTCTTGGAAGCTGAAGCTGGCGACGTCGCCGATACTGCCGACGCCTTTGTTTTTCCAGAACGCGCCGTGCTGATGGGCGCAATCTTCGACGAGGTAGAGGCTGTGCTTCTTGCACAGTTTGCGCAGGCCGTCGAGGTCCGCCATCGAACCGTAGAGGTGAACGACGATGATGGCCTTGGTTTTCTTGGTGATGGCGGCTTCGGTCTTTTCGAGATCGAGACACCAGGTGTCGGGTTCTACGTCGACAAGGACGGGCACGGCATTGACGTCGAGGCACGCGGCCGCGGTGGCCTGCCAGGTCATACCGGGGACGATGACTTCATCGTAGGCGCCGATGTCGAGGGCCTCGAGCGCGAGTTGGATCCCGACGGTGCCGTTGGCGCAGCAGAGGCCGTACTTGGCGCCTTGGTACTTGGTGTAGGCTTCGGCAAACTGCCATTCGTAAGGGCCGTCGAACGACCACCGGTTGGTACGCGTGAGGTCCGTGAGGCGCTTGATGTCCTTTGCGTTGTGAACGGGCCATTGAGGCCAGGCGGCCGCCTCCGCTCGGACGGGTTTGCCGCCCAACAGTGCCAGTTTAGCCATGACTTGATCGATCCTTCTCTTTTTTGTACTGGAATTGCGTTCCAGGAACTGCCAGTAGGAGCGTATCACAGGGTTTTGAAGGGCTTCAAGACGGAGTTGGGCAGGCGACTTCGCGTAGCGCTCCCCGCAATGGCGGTGGGGCGCACGCTTGGAGTCCCACCTGCGCGCAACCGGCGCGTGTGGCGTGTAATCCGCGCACGGTTCGGTGTATGATCGAGAGGGTGGCTGGAAAGGAGACGGCATGGCGCGGTTCGTGGTGACGGGCGGAGGCGGTTTCATCGGCTCGAACATCGTTCAGACGCTGTGTGAGCGGGGGGAATCGGCGCGGATCTTGGACGATTTCTCGACGGGCAACCGGGCGAATCTGACCGATGTCTCCGATCGGGTGGAAGTCCTGGAAGGGTCCATTACGGACCTCGACACGTGCCGCGAGGCCGTGCAGGGGGCCAACTACGTGCTGCATCAGGCGGCACTGCCCTCGGTGGCGCGTTCGGTGGAGGATCCGGTGGCCACGCACGCGGTGAACGCCACGGGTACGCTCAACATGCTGGTGGCGGCGCGCGACGCAGGGGTGAAGCGGTTCGTGTTTGCGTCGTCGTCGGCCGCCTATGGCGACTTGCCGGCGCTGCCGAAGGTGGAGGACATGGGCGCGAATCCGTTGTCGCCCTATGCCGTGCAGAAGCTGGCGGGAGAGACGTATTGCCGGTTGTTCTTCACGCTGTATGGGCTTGAGACGGTGTGTCTGCGCTACTTCAACGTGTTCGGCCCC
Source organism: Nitrospiraceae bacterium (assembly GCA_011682535.1). Classification (GTDB taxonomy): domain Bacteria; phylum Hydrogenedentota; class Hydrogenedentia; order Hydrogenedentales; family SLHB01; genus JAACEL01. The sequence continues at coordinate 22,442 of JAACEL010000013.1, forward strand.
CGGCAGAATCCAGCTTCGCAGTATGTCGCGGTAGTTCCGGCCTTCATCACCATGTTCCTGCGAGGCGAAGCGCCCGTAATCGACGGTGACGGGGAGCAGTCGCGAGATTTTACGTTCGTGGAGAATGTGGTGCATGCGAATCTGCTGGCCTGTGACGCGCCCCGGGCGGCGGCGGGTGAGGTGTACAATATTGCTTGCAGCGAGCGGATCTCGGTGAACGAACTGGCGTCGCTGATCCAGGCGGCGGTGGGCAGCGAGGCGCGGGCCACGCATGGCCCGGCGCGTCCGGGCGACGTGAAGCACTCGTGGGCCAGCATCGACAAGGCGCGCCGATTGCTTGGCTTTGAACCGGTGGTGCCGTTCCGTGAGGGCCTGGAGCGCGTCATCGCGTGGTATAGTGCGCGTGGATAGGCGGCGTCTGGAGAGGATTCCCGCCCGGTATAACGTGGGCGGTGCGTGTTGGAGATGTCGATGAAACGGGTGTTGATTACGGGCGCGGCCGGCTTTATCGGTTCGCATCTGGCGGATCGGTTGCTGGCGCGCGGCGACGCGGTGATCGGGTTCGATAATTTCAATGATTACTACGACCCGGCGATCAAGCGCGCCAATATTGCGGGAGCGCTCAAGCACGAGCATTGCGTGCTGTACGAGGGCGACCTGTGCGACGAGGCACGGGTGCGCGAGGTGTTCGAGCGGGAACGGCCGGACGTGGCCGTGCATCTGGGCGCGCGTGCCGGGGTGCGGCCTTCGTTGAAGGATCCGAATCTCTATCACCGGGTGAACGTGATCGGTTCGCAGCACATTCTGGACGCTTGCCGCGATTTCCAGCCGAGCCACTTGGTGTTCGCGTCGAGTTCGTCGGTGTATGGCGGTTGCACGGAGACGCCGTTCCGGGAGGACAACCCGGTGCAGCGTCCCATCAGTCCGTATGCGGCGACGAAGCGGATGAACGAGCTTCAGGCGCATGTGTATAGCCACATATACGGCGTGAAGGTTGCGATGTTGCGGTTTTTCACGGTGTACGGCCCGCGGCAGCGGCCCGACATGGCGATCCACAAGTTTACGCGTCTGATCGCGAATGGGGAGCCGATCCCGATGTTTGGCGATGGGTCGACCCAGCGGGACTACACGTACGTCGACGACATTATGGATGGAGTGATCCGTTGTGTGGATCGACCGTTCCAATACGAAATATTCAATCTGGGCGAACACCACACGACGAGTCTTCGCGAACTGATCGACCTGGTCGCGAAGCACGTCGGCAAGCCGGCCCGGATTGAGCAGCAGTCGCTGCAACCGGGCGACGTGACGATTACTTATGCCGATATCGCCCATGCGCGGGAATTGCTCGGGTATAATCCGCAGTTTGACATGGACGAGGGCATCCGGCGTTTCGTGGCTTGGTATCGCGAGCGGAACGCGTAGGGCCCGAACGTCGGGGACGTATTGTGGCGCGCCAGAAGGCATGGCCATGTGTGGCTGAGCTTGCCACGCGCGCCACGTGGAGGTTGCAGGACGATTGCGGAGCGCATTTCGGGCTGGAGCAAACTCGGAGCGAGGCGCCGCCCAATGGCGGGTCTCGAAAACGGATACAGGAGAGACATGATTATGGCGGAAGCGAACGCACCACGGGCGGTCATCACTGGGATCACGGGGCAGGATGGCTCGTACTTGGCGGAGTTGCTGCTTGAGAAGGGATACGAGGTCCACGGGATCGTTCGGCGGGCGAGCACACCGAACCTGGAACGCATCGACCATATCAAGGACCAGATCACGATCGTGGCCGCGGACTTGCAGGACCAGGCGTCGGTGATCAACGCGTTGAACACGATCCGGCCGCGCGAGGTGTACAACCTGGCGGCGCAGTCGTTCGTGCCGACCTCCTGGCAGCAGCCGATCTTGACGGGCGACATAACCGGCTTGGGCGTGACCCGCATGCTGGAGGCCATTCATGTGGTGGACAAGTCGATCCGCTTCTACCAGGCCTCGTCGAGCGAGATGTTCGGTCACGCGCAGGAGGTGCCGCAGCGGGAGTCGACGCCGTTCTACCCGCGCAGTCCCTATGGCGTGGCGAAAGTGTACGGGCACTGGATCACGGTGAACTACCGCGAGAGCTACGACATGTTTGCCGTGTCGGGCATCTTGTTCAACCACGAGTCGCCGCGCCGGGGGCTGGAATTCGTGACGCGCAAGGTGACGGACGGTGTGGCGCGCATCAAGCAAGGGCTTCAGAGTGAGCTGCGGCTGGGGAACCTGGAATCGAAGCGCGATTGGGGATACGCGAAAGACTATGTGCGGGCGATGTGGCTGATGCTTCAGCAGGACGCGCCGGACGACTACGTGGTGTCGAGCGACGAGACGCATACGGTGCGCGAGATGTGCGAGGTGGCGTTCTCGCATGTAGGACTGGATTATCTGGATTATGTGCGGGAGTGCCCGGAGTTCTTCCGTCCGGCTGAAGTCCACATTCTGCTGGGTGACTCGTCGAAGGCGCGCGAGGCGCTGAACTGGGAGCCGGAGTACAGCTTCGAGGCATTGATCCGTTTGATGATGGACGAGGATATGGATCGCGTGGAACGCGAGGTCGAGAACGCGGCGCTGCACCCCGCCACCCGGCCCCGTTAGTATGGAGCGAAGAGCATTCATTACCGGGATTGACGGCTTCGTGGGCCGGGTTCTGCGCGCTTATCTCGAAGGGCGCGACTGGGAGGTGGTTGGCTGCGACCTGGCTCCGCCCGAAGGCGACGGCGCGGTGTGCGCGTGTGACGTAAGCGACCCGGATCGGGTGCGCGAGAGTATTGCGTGGGCGGGGGCGGTTACGCACGTGTTCCATCTGGCGGCGATCACGTTTGTGCCGGAAACGGGGCGGGATCCGTCGCGGGCGTTTGGCGTGAACTTGCTGGGCACGGTGCATCTGACGAACGCGTTGCGCGACCACCTTCCCGAAGCGCGTTTCCTCAATGTGGGTAGTGCGGCCATGTATGGCGCCCCGCAGTCGCTGCCGATTACCGAAGCGCACCCGCTGAACCCCGACACGCCCTATTCCATCTCCAAGGCGGCGGCCGATCAGTATTGTGGCTACCTGTCTGGGTCGGGCGCGCTGGACGTGATCCGGGTGCGGCCGTTCAACCACACGGGGCCGGGTCAGCCCGACCAGTTCGTGTTGTCGAGCTTCGCGCATCAGGTGGCTCAGGCGGAGGCGGGAACCCGGGACCCGGTGTTGCGCGTGGGCAACCTGACCGCTTCGCGGGATTTCCTGCATGTGAACGACGTAGTGCGCGCGTATGAGTTGCTGGCGCGCTCCGGCGACTCTGGAGGGGTGTACAACATCTGTTCAGGGCGGGCGGTGACCATCCAGGTGGCGCTGGACGTGCTGTTGTCGATGGCGCGTATCGATATCGAGGTGCGACAGGATCCGGCCCGCATGCGGCCGGTCGATATTGTCGAGTCCTACGGCTCGCACGACAAGCTCACCGCGGACACAGGATGGCGCCCGTCGATCGCGTTCGAGCAATTGCTGGCCGACCTGCTGGCGTACTGGCGTGAGCGCGAGGAGTGCTCCGGGGCCGCTCAGTAGGCCACCAGGGCAATCGCACTAAAGCCGCCGGATACCGATTGGTGGCCTGAAGGGAAGGGGTTTGGCCAAAGGAAATTTGGGCGAGCAAACCAAGTTCTGGACTCAAGGCCAGGTGGACTTGCACGATGCGCTCGACCGGATACGTACAGTGCTAAGGAGGGATAAGGACGAACGATTTACGGCACTGTGGCATCACGTCTACAACGTCAACCGCCTTCGGCAAGCGTACTTCGCGCTCAAGCGCAACGCGTCACCGCGCTCGAAGACAAGATTGGCGCCACCGACAAAAGTCAACGTTACTGAGCCCGAAGGGCTCCTTGGAGTGCGCAAGCTTGCTTGCGCTTTCTATGAGGAAGCTCGCTTCC
>JAACEL010000565.1 GCA_011682535.1 Nitrospiraceae bacterium
GTTTGCCAGAAAGTCCGGCGTGCGGAGGTGGCCTCATGAGCGCCGTAATCGAGGCGAGGGGATTGTCGAAGTGGTTCGGGGAGGTGGTCGCGGTCAATAACCTGCACGTGAGCGTGGAGCCGGGGGTGACGGGTCTACTGGGACCGAACGGGGCGGGCAAGTCTACGTTCATCAAGCTGGCGCTTGGTTTGTACGCCCCCAGCCGGGGTTCGGTGCGTGTGCTGGGGCAACGTCCGCGCAATAATCTTGAGGTGCTGCGGCGGGTCGGGTATTGCCCGGAGGCGGACAAGTTTTTCACGAACACGACGGGCTATGAATTTGTGTTCTGGATGAACCGGTTGTGGGGGATGGGGCGGCGCGAGGCGCGCGAGAAGGCGGAGACGGCGTGCGAGATGGTGAAGATGACGGCGCGGATGCACGATCCAATCGAGGAGTACAGCCGGGGCATGCGCCAGCGCATCAAGGTGGCGCAGGCGTTGGCTTCGGACCCGGAGGTGCTGTTCCTCGACGAGCCGATGTCGGGGCTGGACCCCGAGGGACGCGAGGACTTGTTCAAGGTGATCCGAGGGTTGGGCGAGGCGGGGCGGACGGTTATCCTGTCGACGCATGTGCTGTACGAAGTGGAGCGGATCACGAGCCGGGTGCTGTTGCTGCACAACGGGTGCGTCCTGGCCGAGGGTGACGTGCGGCAGATTCGCGATCTGATCGACGAGCATCCGCATGCCGTGACGGTGAAGTGCCGGGATCCGCGTAAGCTGGCCGCGGGTTTCGTGGACGATGCGTCGACGCTGAGTACAGAGTTTGTCGATGGCGCGGTGACGATACGCACGGCGGACCCGAACGCGTTCTATCAGCAGCTAAACGACCTGGTGTTGGACGACGATTTGGTGGTGGAGAGCATTACGTGTCCGGACGACAATCTACAGTCGGTGTTTGATTATTTGATCCGTTGAACAACGGGGAGTAGGCGAGAATGGGTGAAATTCGACACCAGTCGGCGCCGCGCTATTGGGCGCATTTGACCGGAGCTTTCATGCAGACGTTGGTGATGACGATGCGCCGCTGGCGGATGATTCTGGCGTCGTTGGTGGCGCTGGCCCCGGTGACGATTCCTCTAATGCTGGCGTTCTTGTCGGAGCACGAATTTGCGGAGAGCGGCAGCAAGACTTTTGTCATGCTCACGGAGCATCTGTACCTGGCGGCGATGGCTCCGTTGCTGGCGCTGTTCTTCGGGACCATGCTGCTGGGCGAGGACGTGGAGGCCGGAACCATTCCCTACATTCTGACGCGTCCAATTCCGCGCAGCGCGCTCGTGCTGGGGCGGTTTGGCGCCTATCTATCCGTAGCTTCCGCCATTCTGCTGACGGCGATTGGAGCGGCGTTCGGGGCTTGCACCGCGCTGGGCGGTTTCTCCGCCTCGGGAGCCAACCTGATGTTGCTGGCTCACTACGCGGGGGTGGCGGTGCTGGCGTTGATGGGCTACGGCGCGGTGGCGGTGTGCATGGGAGCCCTGTTGAAGCGGCCGATCGTGTTTGGTGTGCTCTTCATGTTCTTCTGGCAGCGCGTGGCGAATGTGGTGCCCGGGGCCATCGACTTCCTGACGATCGACAAGTATGTCTCCACGCTGTCACCGAAGCTGGCCACGGTGCGGGCCGATCCCTATATTCGTTCGGCGTTGGCGGAGCTTCGTGCCGAGCACATCACCCTGTCCGGAGGCTTTGCGTTCGTGATGCTTGTGCTGATTACCGCCGCGCTGCTGGGGATCACGTGTTTCGTGTTGCGGCACCGTGAGTACGCCCAGGGAGGCGCGGGGGCAGGCTGAGGGGACATGCTTGAACTCGCCCTCTCCGAAGACTGCAATCTTGCCTGCAAATACTGCTACTGCGAAACCTCACGCGACGTGGCGCGAAAGGGTTTGATGAGCGAGGACGTGGCGCGACGCGCCATCGACTGGCTTTTCGAGGCTGCCGGGGATGCCACATATCTTGGTCTGACGCTGTTCGGCGGCGAGCCGCTGCTGAATAAGCCTGTGTTCAAGTTTGTCATGGACTACAGTGATCGGCTCGCTCAGGAGCGCGGCAAGCGCATCCGTTACGTTATGACGACGAACGGCACCCTGTTGGACGACATGGCGATCAACTATATCAAGCGGCACAACTTCGGGCTGATGGTGAGTATGGATGGGCCCGGCGAGATACACGACTCCCAATGCCCGTTTCACGATGGAACAGGCTCTTTCGAAGCTGTGGCTGCCGGCATCAAACGCCTCATGAAGCGGCGCAAGCGCGTGACGGTCCGCTGCACCATGACCAATGCGCGTCCTCGGATGAAGGAACTCATCGGCTTCTTTGAAGACTTCGGATTCTCGCGTATCGTGCTGGGCTGTGCCAGGAATCCGAACGCTGCGTCCCCGGTGGATTGCGATAGCGAGACCCTCGAAGCGTTTGCCGCCCAAGAGGAGTCCGAGTTGATTCCTTGGGTTTTCGAGGAGATCGAGCAGGGGCGAATCCCCACGTGGTTTCCCTATGCCAATTCCATCGGGGAGACCTTGCGCAGCCAAGAGAAGCGGGACGTCCAGCTTTTCCGCTGTGGCGCGTGCCGCGGCACGAGCACTGTTGGCGCGGACGGTATGCTGTATCCCTGCCATCGCTTTGTAGGCATGTCGGCATTTGCCATCGGTCACATCGACGACGGGCCCAACTTGAAGTCTGCAAGAGATTTCTGGCGGCAGTACGACGGCGCCGTCCGAGACTCGTGCGCGAGTTGCTGGGCGCGGTGGATATGCAACCGGCCCTGTCCGTGGGGTGTGGCGCGGCTCGATGGCTCTTTCCAGATGTACAAAGACTTCGAGTGTGAACGCATCAGGCACGGGCTGGAGCTTAGCGCCTATGTCCACTGGCGCATCCAGACGCAGCATCCTGAGATGTACGAGACAATAACGGAGCGGGCCTTGGGGACACGGCAACAGCCGTCGGCTGTTCGCCAGCGCATTCCCGAGCCCGAGCCGCTGGAGACAGACGGGCAACGATAGGGGAGTAGTTCGGGCACGGGAGCGGATTGG